>DASSOY010000084.1 GCA_035700025.1 Bacillales bacterium
ACTGAAAAAATAACCTTGCTGCCACATCCGGCAAGTGATTTTATAAAATTTCCAAAGGGAGTACTATGATGAACATGATTAAGTATATGGCCATTTCTCCTTATCTCATATGGTTGCTAATTTGTGTTTTGCTTGTAGAAATGAAATTGATGGATACGAGCTTTTATCTTGGGACCTTTTGTCTTTTAAGTTTTGGAGTCGCTTTCACTCTGGAAATTATGAGGAATCGAATGTTAAGGAGCAAGTTTCAATTTACGACAGGAAGAGCCGTGTCGTATTTTACGTTTAATTTTTTATTCGGGCTGCCTTTATCCATCGTCTTACTCTTAACTTCACTTCCTTTAAAAACTCCTTACCTATTTATTGGTTCGGAACATCCAGGGGCTTTATTAGCTTGGCAGCAATTTTTGTTTATCGGGTATTTCTTAATTTGGTTTGTGATCAATGCGATCATTTTGAAACCTTCCGGCAAGACGAATATCCTTTTGTTTGTATGTAGTCCAATCCTTCTTTCAATACCCTTGCTGTGCGGGATTTTATTCAATTTGATTTGATCGAATCGTATTGTCGGTGTCGTATGTTTTGGAGGAGATCCACATGGAAGCGAAAAAGCTCTTGAAGCCAATGATGCGGGTTCTAGTGGTTGTTTATCTCTTGTTTTTGATGAAAGTCATACTATTGAAGAACATTTCTTCGTGGCGAATGTTGTCCAAAGTATTCAAGGAAGTTAGCCATAACGGCCAAACCTATTCAAGTCATAATTTCGTCCCCTTCAAAACAATTTTCGGTTACATCATGACGGAATCAAATGGGAGAATCTTGCTAGACAATCTTGCTGGTAACATCGCGTTGTTTATCCCTCTCGGTGTGTTGGTTGGGCTATTAACTTCAAAGACGAAGAACCTTACATTCGTAACCGCTGTTGGACTCGGAGTGAGTCTATTTTTGGAACTTATGCAGTTGTTGCTAAGGATAGGATCGTTTGATGTTGATGACTTGATTTTAAACACAATCGGCGCTTTGCTGGGGGCGGTATTTGTGAGTTTAATAAGGAAAAAGACGCCATTTATGGATAATTGAAGCATCCAAATCGTAATGTTTTCCACATTGTTTCAGAAAGCGATATAGTAGATATGCTGAAAGCATTGAGGCTATTCGATTGAGGGGGCGATCAAATGAATCCGAAGGTTGATCAATTTATTAACAAATCGAAAAAGTGGAAGGAAGAATATAAGCAACTGAGAGAAATCGTTCTCGACTGCGAGCTGACGGAAGATTTTAAGTGGATGCACCCTTGTTACACGCTCGATGGCAAAAACATCGTTTTGATCCATGGCTTCAAAGAGTATTGTGCGATGCTGTTTCCCAAAGGGGCGTTGCTGAAGGATCCTGAGGGAATTCTCATTCAACAAACGAAAAATGTGCAGGCGGCACGTCAGATAAGGTTCACGCATGTTGACGAAATCATTGAGCAAGAAGCGACTTTGAAAGCGTATATTCGGGAAGCCATTGAAGTAGAAAAAGCCGGTTTGAAAGTGGATGTGAAAAAGGAACCCGAACCGATTCCGGAAGAATTTCAAATAAAATTGGATGAAAATCCTCAGTTGAAAGAGGCTTTTGAAGGATTGACGCCGGGACGGCAGCGGGCATATATTCTTTATTTCTCCGGAGCGAAACAATCGAAAACCCGGACTTCCAGGGTTGAAAAATATATCCCGCACATTCTCGACGGCAAGGGAATGAATGATCAGTAGTTTCAAGAAAATGGACTGCCAGAACCTCTTTTTAGAGCGGGAAGGGGACACAAACATGACTTCGAAACCTAAAGTGGATTCTTATTTTACGAACGGCTGCGGGCGTTGCTCACTCGCGGGTACGTCTGACTGCAAAGTCCACAAATGGCCGGAAGTATTGGCGAAGTTGCGAGCGATCGTGCTTGACTGTGGGCTGACTGAAGAACAGAAATGGGGCATGCCTTGTTACACCTTCGAGAAGAAGAACGTCGTATTGTTAAGCGCTTTTAAAGAGTATTGTGCGCTCAGCTTCTTTAAAGGGGCTTTGTTGAAGGATGCTCATCATATGCTGGACAAACCGGGGGAAAATACGCAAGCAGCACGCCTCATTCGGTTCACCCATGTTCAGGAAATCTGTGATCTAGAGCCTGTATTGAAAGCCTATATTCATGAGGCTGTCGAAGTGGAAAAAGCCGGTCTGCAAGTAGATTTCAAAAAAGAACCCGAACCGATCCCTGAAGAATTTCAAATAAAATTGGATGAAAATCCTCAGTTGAAAGAGGCATTTGAGGGGTTGACGCCGGGACGGCAGCGGGCGTACATTCTTTATTTCTCTGGGGCGAAGCAATCGAAAACCCGGACGTCCCGAGTGGAAAACTATATTCCGCACATTCTCGACGGTAAGGGAATCAATGATCGGTAGATACGACAAATAAGTAGAAATGACGGTGAAACATGTTATGGGGGGATTCACTCTAACAGTTTTGTTGATGGGATTCTTATGGATGCCGATGTTTTTGTTATTTGATTTTATTTTTTACTTAGTCATAGTTTGTGCCCGTAAATTTTTTAAAAAAAGAAGGCTCGGATTCCCTTTTTCTCGCATTCTTAAAGATATTTTTTCTCTGCTCGTGTTAAGAATTGTCTCTGTCCTCATTTGCAGTCTTTTGCTCGAGGCGATAGGGCGTTTAATGGACCCAATGAATCATCCAAAGTATGCTTTTCATACAGGTTATCATATCATCCTTCACTCGGATGTCTATCTTTTTATTTTTTACATTTCACTTTTGTTGTTGATTCCTTGTGGTTTATGGGCGATATCAAATTTGATTCGTGATCAGGGCATTAGAATACGAACGGTTTGGCGAAACAAAAAAGTACGGATTTATGCGGGAATTAATGCTTTGATTATTGTGAAAGCCTTTTATATCTTTTCTTGGCCGGGTTTTTACTGATCATGAATGAAACTTTCAAGGTGGCAGAACAATGAAGTTTCCGTTACATTATTATAATAAGGACTTAGAGAGTCAAATCGATGCTTTAATCAACATTGTGTGTGGGAATGATTTCATCAAAGAGGTGCTGCTGAAAGCATCGCAGCTGGAACTACAAGATTATTACATCGGAGCGGGTTGCATCACTCAGACCGTTTGGAATCATATTTCCGGCTATCCTCTTGAGTATGGCATCAAGGATATTGATTTTGTTTATTTTGATCGTGATTTAAGCGAGGCAGCCGAGAGCGAAGTGAAGGCCGTATTAAATGAGAAATTTGATGATTTGCCATTGCGTCTTGATGTCAAAAACGAAGCGAGAGTTCATCTTTGGTACAAGCAGCGTTTCGGATATGAGATTCAACCCTATCAATCTCTCGAAGCGGCAATCAATAGTTGGCCAACAACCGCCACAGCAATTGGTTTGAGAAAAGAAGATGGTTGGAAAGTGTATGCCCCTTACGGATTGAATGATTTATTTGGCATGATCGTTCGCGCCAACAAGCTTCAAATTACAAAGGAAATTTACGAAAAGAAGGTCGACCGGTGGACGGAGAAATGGGGTCATTTGCAAGTGATACCTTGGGAATAAAGCGAATGGGAGAGAAAACTTTAAGCGAAACGAAATTCGGAATATTAAGATGACTATGCACGGGGGTTGTGGTACTTTTAGATTAATAAAATGAACTCGTTGGCTGCTTGCGGCGATGGTTTTGCGGTTCAAGAGTGAACATTAGCGATGGAGCACTGGAGGCGTCCTAAAATGACGGAGCAAAACACGGTATGGCCGTATAAAAAGCCAAAGACTTCGGTCATCAAGTGGCTGCTGGATTCAGATCCTGCGATTCGCTGGCAGGTGATGCAATACTTGTTGGAAGAATCGAAAGAGGCCGTTAGCGCTGAGCGCGCGCGTATCGCTGTCGAAGGCTGGGGGGCGAGTCTCCTCTCCGCACAGTCGTCCGATGGGAGCTGGTGGGCGGACAAAGATCCGTGGCCGTTGAAGAATACGCTCTTCACGCTCGTGATGCTGAAAGATTGCGGCTTGGAACCTACGAGTGAAGAAGCTCGCCGTGCGGTCGCTCTCGTAAGAGATCACCTCACTTGGGTGTATCACGACAATCGTCCGTTTTTCCACGGCGAGGTCGAACCGTGCATTAACGGACGAATTTTAGCCGTCGGTGCTTACTTTGGTGAAGCCAATGATGAACTCGTTGAGCGTCTTCTCAGCGAGCAGCTCGAGGACGGCGGCTGGAACTGCGAAGCCCCGCCGAGCGTTCGCTCTTCTTTTCACAGCACGATCTGCGTTTTGGAAGGACTATGGGAGTATGAGAAAGTGAAAGGCGGCGATACCGCAGTAACCGATGCGCGCAACCGCGCGCACGACTACCTGATGGACCGCGGAATGTTCCGTTCGTTGTCAACCGGAAAGGTGATTGACCGGAATTGGACGCGTTTTTCGTTTCCAACCACCTATCATTACGACGTCCTTCGCGGTCTTGACTACTTGCGCGATGCCGGTGCGACTCCGGACGAACGCATCGCCGAAGCCGTTGAACTGACCGCCAAGAAGCAGCACCAAAACGGCCGTTGGCCGCTGCAAAATCCTCACGACGACCGGATTCCTTTCGACACGGAAGGTCCGGTCGGGAAGGCGAGCCGGTGGAACACGCTCCACGCTTTAAGAGTGTTGGAGTGGTATTATTGTTGATTGCTTACGATATTGAATCCTAGTCGTGTCGCAGCTTTATACTGAACGTACTGGATCTGCCTGAAATTTTATTGCGCAACGGCACTTTCAACAATGGGTTCCGGTATTTTCAAATTTGGTTGCTGGTTGTAGGCGTATTGGGCTTTGATATGAACGGAGATGGTGGTCGCCGGGTAATTGGCATTTGCTTTCGTCTTATATTTCAGCGTCATCTTGGAAGAAACTTGACGGTACGTATCTTTATCAATCGCCGCCTCGTATTGGAAACCAAGCAGTTCGCTTTCATTGACCATGTTTTTGAAGGCTTCATCATTCCAGCCGGATTTTTCCTCCATAGAAGAAGCAGCGATCAAGATCCAGAACGACTTGAATAAATCATCCGTCGAGTCAACCGAAAACCGGTAAAGGTCATCTTCCTCGGCAAAGGCAAAAGCTTCACTATGCTCTTGGATGAACTGAAAACTTTTGGTCAAATCAAGCGGGTCATTATGCCACTCCTTTTTCACCCAATGATTCGGAGTTGAAAACGTATTGAAATAAATGGTGTGGTCGGAAACATACACTTCTTGCTCATAATAAAAAGGGTCGGTTCCGGTTTCCTTGCCGTCTCCTGACATCATTTCCTTTGTATAAAGCTTGTATGGATCATATGCCGCCTTAGTGATTAAGGTATCCTTGTAAGAGGAAACCTTATGGCTCCCCTCGGCTTGTTCGATATTCGAGATGCTCGTGGAAGAATAGCTTTGAATCTCTTTCATGGCTCGTATCGTGTGTTCTAAGACTTCTTCCGCACTCAGTTGTCCACATCCTCCGAGCAATAGGATCATGGACATAATAAGAATGGGTGCGAATAACTTTTGAATCATTTGCATTGAATTCATTCCCGTCAATAAGAATTATTTTCGCGTCGAACGTCCTTTATAAGTTTATCGGAAGCTGCTCTCATTTTTTAAAACGTTTTGGGGGAGTTCACTAGGGAGCATTTAATTGGTACGAAGTAAAAGAACACATCGATGCGATTAGAATGAATTACATAGAGAAATAGAGGTGCAAACATGGAAATCAACGTCGATTTGGTGGAAAAATTAATTCGCGAGCAGTTTCCGGAGTGGGCTCATTTAGAAGTTCGGCCGGTCTCCGTGAGCGGGAATGACAACCGAACGTTTCACTTGGGCGACAAAATGAGCGTCCGGCTGCCGAGTTCGGAGCATTACGTGCCGCAAGTGGAGAAGGAACAAAAGTGGCTGCCGCGGCTGGCGAAACAACTTTCACCGCCAATTCCCGAACCGTTAGCAAAAGGGAATCCGAGCGAAGAATATCCTTTTCCGTGGTCGGTGATTCAGTGGATCGAAGGCGAAACGGTGACGCATGAAAATATTGCCGACCTTGATCAACTTGCCAGCGATTTGGGAGCGTTTTTGGTCGAACTGCAATCGATTGATCCCAAGGGCGGACCATTGGCTGGCCAACATAACTTTTACAGAGGCGGGGATCTTGCGGTTTACGATTCTGAATCCCGCGAAGCGATTGAGGCTAATCCAGATGCCTTCGATGTCCCAGTTGTAAAAGAAATGTGGGAACTGGCCCTGAGCTCGAAATGGACAAAAGATCCGGTGTGGGTGCATGGCGATGTGGCGCCGGGGAATCTGCTAGTGAAAGATGGAAGACTCGCAGCGGTCATTGATTTTGGCATCCTTGGAGTCGGCGATCCCGCTTGCGATGCGGCGATGGCTTGGACTTTTTTTGATGCAAAAAGCAGACAAACCTTCAAAGACACTTTAAACATGGATGAGGAAACGTGGAACCGGGCGAGAGGCTGGGCTTTGTGGAAGGCTTTGATTACTTATCATTGGAATAAAAAAGAAGACCCGTCCGCCGCAGGTGAAGCGTTGCATGTGATCGAGTGCATGGAACGGGATTACCATGATTTGCTTGAGTCTTAAAGTTTAGACAAGACAAATGCCTTCGCTTCCTCCGCCAATACGAACCAATCGACTTCAGCGGCGTGAATCGCGAACCATTGCTTCATGACGCGATTGCCCATTGTGCAAGGCTCGCCGACACCGGCTTGCTGTAAATCGTCGACTCTTTCTTTCGGCAGCTTGACGACTAAGCGGCCGCGGAGGAGAAAGGCGAAAATTTTGTTCTCGATTTTCAATTCCCCAGCTGAACCAAACCTTTTCCGTTTCGGGTGGTAGTCGCACTGAACGGCAGCATCCGCTGCCTTCAGCTTGTCGGCGAGCGCAAAATAGCGCGCGGTCGTCTCGTTTTCCATCGATCAGGTTACCGCTCAAAGATCGGACGAAGTTCAATGGCGCCGCCGTGAATCGCAGGCGAGCGGCGTGCCCAAGCTTCGGCTTCTTTCCAGGATGGGACGTCAATGACCCAGTAACCGCTGACTTGTTTCGCGTCGTCGACTAAGGAGCCGTCGGCTGTCTGAATTTGTTCGCCGTCAGCGTAGATCGTTCGTGCCGTCTCAGGTTCCTGCAAAATATTCCCGCCGTATGCGAGCACTTTTGCATCCTCCATCGCTTGAAAATACGACCGCCAACTCACCCAGTAGGCGTCTTTTTGTTCGTTTTTTCGCGCCGCAAATTGTTCAGCCGTCTCATAAGACATCACCATGAATTTCATTCCGTT
>DASSOY010000085.1 GCA_035700025.1 Bacillales bacterium
TGAGCCGGTAGGCGTGTGCGGGCAAATTACACCGTGGAATTATCCGCTGCTGCAGGCGGCGTGGAAGATTGCGCCGGCGTTAGCCGCGGGCAACACGATTGTGATGAAGCCGAGTGAAATTACGCCGCTGACGACGGTGAAGGTGACCGAATTGATGGAAGAGGTCGGCTTTCCTGACGGTGTTGTGAACCTTGTGCTCGGACCGGGAGCGACGGTCGGGAACGAACTCGCGGTAAGCGATGAAGTGGATTTGATTTCGTTCACGGGCGGCATCGTAACCGGAAAGAAAATTATGCAAGCGGCGAGCGGCAATGTGAAAAAAATTGCGCTTGAACTCGGCGGGAAAAACCCGAATATCGTGTTTGCCGATGCCGATTTTGATACGGCGGTCGACCAAGCGTTAAACGCTGTGTTCTTCCATGCCGGGCAAGTTTGTTCGGCGGGCGCGCGTTTGCTTGTCGAGGATTCGATTCACGATGCGTTTGTCGAGGCGCTTGTTGAGCGGGCGAAGCGAATCAAGCTCGGCAACGGTTTCGATGAAGCAACCGAATCGGGACCGATGATTTCCGCAGAACATCGCGCAAAAGTTGAGAAGTACGTGGAAGTTGGCAAAGACGAAGGCGCAAAGGTTGTTGTCGGCGGAGCGCGTCCGGAAGACCCAGCGCTCAAAGACGGCTTTTTCTACTTGCCGACGATTTTCACTGACTGCACGTCAAATATGCGAATCGTTCAGGAGGAAGTATTCGGCCCCGTATTGACGGTTGAACGCTTTGATGGTGAAGAAGAAGCAGTGAAGCGGGCGAACGATACGATTTACGGTCTGGCCGGAGCCGTATGGACGACGGACGGCGACAAAGCTGAGCGCGTCGCTTCTGAGTTGCGAATGGGGACGGTATGGATTAACGACTTCCATCCGTATTTCGCTCAAGCGCCTTGGGGAGGTTACAAGCAGTCGGGTATCGGTCGTGAGCTTGGCAAGCCGGGACTCGAAGAATATACGGAAACGAAGCATGTGTACCGCAATTTAAAACCTGAACCGATTCACTGGTTTAAATAAAGAGAGAAGGTTTGGATGAATGCTTTCGTTTGAATTTCAGCATTCGAATTCAACCTGCTGGGAGGTCGGAGAATGAAAGAAACCTATGACATTGTAATCGTTGGCGGCGGTAGTGCGGGTTCTGTACTCGGCAACCGTCTGAGTGAAGATGGGTCACGAAGTGTCCTCGTTCTAGAGGCAGGACGGAGTGATTACCCATGGGATCTCTTCATCCAAATGCCGGCAGCATTGACCTATCCGTCTGGGAATCGCTTTTACGACTGGATCTACAAATCTGATCCTGAACCGTATATGAATGGACGGTGCATCGCGCATGCCAGGGGAAAAGTGCTCGGCGGTTCGAGCTCGATTAACGGAATGATCTTCCAGCGCGGTAATCCGAAAGATTATGAACGTTGGGGAGCCGATCCCGGGATGGATACGTGGGATTTTGCCCACTGTCTCCCGTATTTCAAACGCATGGAAACGGCTTTAGGATCGGACCCGGACGATAAATACCGCGGCCGTGACGGGCCGCTTAAATTAGAACGAGGTCCGGCGAACAATCCTTTATTCCAGGCCTTTTTCGATGCGGCTGTGGAAGCAGGCTATTCCCGTACGCCGGACGTAAACGGTTTTCGACAAGAGGGATTTGGACCGTTTGATAAGCAAGTATACAAAGGCAGACGATGGTCCGCTTCTCGTGCCTATTTGCGGCCGGTCATGAATCGTCCGAATCTCACCGTGAAAACGCGTGCGTTCGTTACAAGCATTGACTTCGATGGGACGCGCGCAAACGGCCTGACTTATCAACGAAACGGGAAAACACATCAAGTGACGGCAGGGGAAGTCATTCTCGCAGGCGGTGCATTTAACACGCCGCAGCTGCTGCAACTTTCAGGTGTAGGCGATGCTGACTACTTGCGGTCCCTTGGCATCAAGCCGGTTGTTGACCTGCCGGGGGTAGGCGAAAATATGCAGGATCATCTTGAAGTGTACATCCAGCACGCTTGTCCGCTGCCGGTTTCGGAGCAGCCGAACTTAAGCAAAGCGCGCATGCCGTGGATCGGTTTGCAATGGCTGCTCGGACGCAAAGGTCCGGCAGCAACGAACCATTTTGAAGGCGGAGGTTTTGTCCGTTCGAACAAGGACTGTACCTACCCGAATCTGATGTTCCATTTCCTTCCGGTAGCGGTTCGATACGATGGACAGAGAGCGGACACGAAGCACGGATTTCAGGTGCATGTCGGACCGATGTATTCCAATTCTCGGGGGAAATTGAAGATCCGCTCGACGGATCCGACTGAACATCCGAGCATGGTGTTCAACTATCTCTCTACTGAGCAAGATCGGCGTGAGTGGATTGAAGCGGTTCGTATTTCAAGGGAAATCTTGTCGCAGTCGGCAATGGCTCCGTACAATTCAGGCGAAATCTCGCCTGGCCCATCTGTTCAAACGGACGATGAGATTTTGGAATGGGTGGCCAACGACGCCGAGACGGCTCTTCATCCAAGTTGCACCGCAAAGATGGGACCGGATTCGGATCCAATGGCAGTCGTCGATCCGAAAACGATGAAGGTCCACGGGCTCGACAATGTGCGGGTGGTCGATGCCTCTGCCATGCCTTATGTCACGAACGGCAATATTCACGCACCTGTGCTGATGTTAGCGGAAAAGGCGGCGGATCTTATCCTCGGACGCCAACCGCTTGAGCCGGAGTATGTCGACTACTATCGTCATGGGGAACATCCTGCCGATGCGGGCGCCGTAAAAGGATAAGCTGTTGCTGGTAAAAACAAATCGGGCGTTTTTCAGCGTCGAACAAGTGCGAGCGGGAATCCCCCGCGCGCTTTACATATAGCCGAGGAAGAAGGCGATGCCGCCGGCTAGGGCAGGAAATAAGAAAAGCTGCAAGGCTTGATGTTGCCGCTCGTCGGTGATAGCGAGAATGGTGAGCACGCGAAAACCTCCATCAAAAAACGGCATTCCCTTTTAAAGAGGATGCCGTTTCGTGTTGGTTTTACGCCTCCAGCAAATCTGTACCGACAGCGTGAAGGAGGTAAGTTTCTTTTTCAATTTTATAAATGACATGCGTTTCGGTTGCCATGGCCTCGGCTTTTGCAACGTATGGCAATTTCTCTGCCGCTTTTTGCGAGCGGACGTTGTTGCGGTTAATTTTTAAATAAACGGTATGAATGTCACGTTCATTGAACAACTCGTTGAAAAACAAGTTTTTCGCTGCGTGGTTGTAACCTTTGCCGAAATAAGGCCGGCCGATCCAAGTGGCTAAGTATCCGGTGTTTTCATGGATGTCGAACAAGCTGATCGTACCGATCGGATTGCCCGTTTCGTCGAGGATCGTTCGTGAAATCAACTCGCCGTTCGCTTCGCGTTCAACGGTTTGTTTCGTTACAAACATGAATTCGTCAACAGAATAGGCTTTATGCCTGACATAAGGGAAAACGGCCGGATCCATCATCAGCTCAAACAGCGCGGAACAATGCGAAAGTTCACGGTGGACGAGCATCATTGGTCCCTCCTCGCGAGGGTGCATCGGTTCTTCCACCCTCGATAACGAAATGATGTGAAAATCGTTAGGGGTGGGAATCGAACCCACTAGAGCCGGTTGTCCGGCGGCTCACCAATTGCCTTCCCAGATGATTTATCCGAGATTATTATACTCAGTTTTTCATGAAAAAGAAATAGGTTTTTTTGTTAAATTTTTATGATTGAAACAGGTCGAGACGATCGATTCTGGAGACCGCTTCTTGAAGCCTTTTTTCGTTGTCGAGCAACCCGACACGGACGAATCCTTCCCCGGATTTTCCGAAGCCGACACCGGGTGCCACGACGACATGCGCTTTTTCCAGCAAGTAATCGGCAAACGATTCAGAGGTAAAATTCGCCGGCACCGGCAGCCAAGAGAAAAACGATCCTTTCGGAGCGGTCACATTCCAGCCGATGCTTCTCAGGCCGTTGATCCAAACGTCACGACGCTTTTCATAGGTGGTCACGAGTTCTTTGACGCAATCTTGCGAATCTGTCAAGGCAACGGCAGCGGCTTCTTGGACGGCGCCGAACAAGCTCACGTAAAAATGATCCTGCACGAGCTCGAGGCTTTTGACGACACTCGGGTTGCCGACGGCAAATCCGACCCGCCAACCGGCCATGTTGTACGTTTTTGACAAAGAATACATCTCGACACCGACGTCTTTGGCACCCGGCGTTTGCAGGAAACTTCGCGGCTTCTCACCGTCAAAGCCAATTTCTCCGTACGCGAAATCGTGTACAACGCAAATGTTGTGCTTGTCTGCAAGGGCAACGGTTTTTTCATAAAAAGAGGCCGGAGCCGTCACAGCCGTCGGGTTGTTCGGGTAGTTCAGGAACATGAGTTTCGCTTCGTCAAGCGTTTTTTCCGAGATGGCGTCGAAGTCCGGCAGAAAAGCATTGTCCTCGGTGAGCGGCATCGTTGCCATTTTTGCATTGGCCATCGCAATGCCTGACCAGTAATCCGGATAGCCGGGATCAGGAACGAGCACCGTATCGTCTGCGTTGAGCAAGCATTGGCTGATTTCGACGAGACCGACTTTCGCGCCGAAGAGGATGGCGACCTCCGTTTTCGGATCCACATCAACGTCGAATTCCCTTTTGTAATATTCCGCAACAGCCTCTTTCAAAAAAGGATAACCTTGAAACGGCGAATATTTATGATATTGCGGATGGGCGGCCGCTTTTTGCATGGCTTCGACAATGTGCGGCGGTGTCGGCAAATCGGGATTGCCTTGCCCGAGATTGATGACGTCATGTCCTTTTGCGGTCAGGGCTGCCGCTTTTTTTGTCAGTTTTGCGAAAAATTGTTCAGGAAGCCGCTGGAGCGCGTCCGATGGTTCAAAGGTTTTCACTGAAAGTTCCCCCTTATCCGATCTTTCTAGTTTCTATCGTATCGGTTTCAACGTGGGATGAAAAGGAAAAGTTTTGTTGACAGGTTGTTTTGTGTTAACTAAAATTAATTCTAAGTTAACACAAAGGGCGTGAATCTATGAATTTATGGGATCGTTTTGCCGAAAAAGCATTGAATGGAGAGTTGTTGACGCGAGAGGAGGCAAAAGTTGTTTTAAATGCGGATGATGCATCATTGCTGCCGTTGTTGCATGCCGCTTACCGTGTGCGCAACCATTATTTTGGGAACAAAGTGAAGCTGAACATGATTGTGAACGCGAAAAGCGGGCTTTGCCCGGAAAACTGCGGCTATTGTTCACAGTCGATCGTATCGACTGCACCGATCGAAAAATATCGTTTTGTCGACAAGGAAACGCTTGTGGAAGGGGCAAGGGAAGCGGTAAGAAGAAAGGCGGGTACGTATTGCATTGTTGCGAGCGGAAGGGGAGCGAGCCATCGCGAGATTGATCGAGTCACGGATGCGGTTAAGGAAATTAAGATGGAAATGCCGCTGAAAATCTGTGCTTGTCTTGGCATCATTTCCGACGATAAGGCGGAAAAATTAAAGGCGGCGGGCGTCGATCGTTACAATCATAATTTAAACACGAGTGCCGCCCACCATGAACAAATCACGACGACGCATACATACGATGACCGGGTTTCAACGGTTGAAGGTGCAAAACGTGCCGGCATTTCGCCTTGTTCCGGCTGTATTGTTGGGATGGGGGAAAGCGATGACGACATTTACGATATCGCCGTTGATTTGCGAACACTTGATGCCGACTCGATTCCGGTCAATTTTCTCGTTTCCATTGAAGGAACGCCGCTTGAGGACATGAACGAGTTAAATCCTCGCCGTTGCTTGAAGGTGTTGACGCTGTTCCGGTTCTTGAATCCATCCAAAGAAATCCGGGTGTCGGGCGGAAGAGAGGAGCAGCTCCGGTCTTTGCAGCCGCTCTCGCTCTACCCGGCAAATTCAATTTTCGTCGGCGATTATTTGACGACCGAAGGGCAATCGGCGGAAGTGGATCACCGAATGATCGAAGATCTCGGATTTGAAATCGACAGCGAAGCTGCCCAAATCAATGTTTAATAACAAAGGAGGAGTCAATGTCGTTGATGCAAGAACGCCCGGAGATGCCTAATTGCAGCTCGGTTTCCGCGATCAAATTTTTGATCACTTCACTAACACCCGTTTCGCCGGCTACGCCGAGCGCATAGGCGTACGGCCTTCCGATGAGTACCGCGGTCGCTTCAAGTGCGATCGCTTTCAGCACGTCCGCGCCTCTGCGAACGCCGCCGTCGAGCAATACCGGAACTTTATGTTCCGCGGCGGCACAGACGGATTCAAGACAGTCGAGCGTCGCAACGGCTCCGTCGAGTTGGCGGCCGCCGTGATTGGACACGATAAGTCCGCTCGCGCCGTGGTCGATGGCCAGCACGGCGTCTTCCGGATGCGTGACGCCTTTTAACAACACGGGTAATTTCGTCCTGTCGCATATATACTCCAATTCCTTCCAAACGAAAGAAGTGTTGTTGCCTTCGTCCAGTGCTTTTTTCGAAGCTTTTTTCACATCTTCTTCCGGGGGGACGGCCAATTTTTTCCGGAATACCGGATCCGAGAAATAATTGCCCATTCCTTCGCCGGTCAAAAACGGTAAATACGAGTTGTGCAAATCTTTTTCCCGCCAACCGAGTAAGGTGGAATCGATCGTCACCACGATTGCGGTGTAGCCGGTATCTTCTGCCCTCTTGAGGAAGCTGTCAGTCAATTCGTGGTCTTTCGGCGGATAGAGTTGGAACCAACGCATGGCGTCACCCATCGCTTCCGCGACATCTTCCATCGACTTCGTCGAAACGTTGCTCAACACATACGGAACGCCATAGGAAGCCGCCGCTTTCGCCGGAGCAATCTCGGCTTCGTGATGCAGAATCGAATTGACCCCAATCGGTGCGAGCAAAAACGGAACCGGCACGTCGTTGCCGAACAACTGGATGGTTAGATCCCTTTTCGTGATGTCCCGACAGATGCGCGGTCGGATCTGGTATTTTTGAAAAGCGGCGAGATTGCTGCGAAATGTGTCGCCGGCTCCCGCTGAACCGTTCACGTAATCAAACGGACCGGCCGCGAGTTTTTCCTTCGCTTTCTTTTCCCATTGGTCGGCGGAAATCGGAAATGGCCGTGCCCCTTCATCGCCTTGTTCGTAGAACGACATTTGGATTTTTTCGGAATCCATCGGAAACCTCCTCGTTCGTCAGTTGTCTTCGTTTATTTTTTATCCAAATGCCGGGTTTTTATGCTATGAAACAAACCTAGCATTCCAAAATATGGATTCAATGTACGCTAACGAACATTTTAGAGCCTTAGAAGCAATATTTATTGATGATAAACTTCTAACGAACATTAAATCACCTTAGCGGAAGATTTTCATAGAAATGCATGGATTTTGACTGCTAAGCGCATAAAATGTTCGTTACATTCTGAAATCGTGTGTTTTTGCCTTCTAAGCGTATTTAATGTTCGTTAGAGGGAATTCGATCTGAACGAGTACGTGCGGTATCGCCGTTGGTTGTTGGTGAAGTAGAAAATGTTGAGCTCTACTAGGTGAGTGAGCAACCGGCGTGCGTACGTTTTGCTCAGCGGCAGCTTCTCCTGGTGTAATCGGCCGCAGCTCGGCGAAGAGCGAAGCGTATGAGCTCAGCCTCGCTCATCGTGAGTGTGTCGTTCACGTTGAAAGACGTGAACTTGCCGATGAACGCAAGGATGAGTTGCTGGCAGTGCTCCGGTTCGTCGCGTACCGACAGGTACGCGATCGGCAGCAACGTCCAGCCTACGAGGGCGAGATAGGCGTAGCGCCAGCAGAGGTCCTTGAACCGGCGGACGTCGAGGTCGCGCGCATGCGGACCGAAGCCTTGGACCTCGATAGCGCCTTTCGCGCCGCCAGGTGTGTAGGAGAAGTCGAGATAGCGGAAACCGCCGCCAAGATCACGAAGTTCCCATTCGGGGTGCAGGTCGTTGAAGTGGCCGACGGCGGGGTACCAGACGTCGCGCAGGAAGGCGACAGAGCCGCGGGAGAGGATCGCGGGAGAGGATGTCACGCCGGCGACGGCTCGGTTCGGCGGCGATCTCGGCCGAGAGCCAGGCGTGAAAGGTTTGGGAGAACATGGGCAAATACATTCTTTTCAATTTGGAGTGAATCCCCGGCAGTGGCGGGGTTTAGTTCGATAAAATCGAGGAGAGGGCTTGATGCAAATCAGGAAACTTGAAGGAGAAACCGTGAGACAGCGCCTTTTCCGGAAGGACGCGCTGTCCTTTCAAAATGAGGTCGCTCATTTCGCCGAGACCCATTCGCAAGGCGAATGCCGGCACGGGGAGCCAGTGCGGCCGGTGCAGCACGTCGCCGACGGCTTGTCCGAATGGTTTCATTCGGACGGGCTCGGGGGCGGTGACGTTCAGCGGACCGCGGATTTCGCCATTTTCAATGGCGAAAAGGAGCATGCGGGCGACGTCTTCGACATGCACCCAGGAAAGCCATTGGCGGCCGGTGCCGATCGTGCCGCCGATGCCGAGCTTGTACGGCAGCACGATGCGGGGCAGGGCGCCTTCGCGGCCGAGCACGACGCCGAGGCGGGCGAATACGGTGCGCACGCCGAGTGCTTCGGCTTGTGCCGCTTTTGTTTCCCATTGCGTGACGACGCTTGCCAAGAAGTCGTCGGCGGCGCTTTCATTCGCCTCCGTAAACGTTTGAATCTCGGACGTGCCGTAAAAGCCGATTGCTGAAGCATTTACGAGTACTCGCGGTTGCGGATGAAGGTGTTTAATTAAATGCAATACGGCATCGGTCGCCTTTAGGCGGCTTTCGAGGATACGGGCTTTTCGACTTGTCGTCCACCTACCTCTGTTAATCGATTCGCCGGCAAGATTGACGATCGCATCCACGTCGGCCAGCACTTGTTCGGGGCAACTGTCTTCAGTCAACCACTGGACATACTTTACGCCTTCTCTTGAGTTCTGGTCATAGGGGGCTCTCGTCAAAATCGATACTTTATGGCCGTTTGCGATGAGTCGATCCGTTATAGCTGATCCGATGAAACCGGTACCTCCCGTTAAGGCGATGTGCACGGTGTGACAGCTCCTTTTTAAAAAAAGACAAACACACTTGGCATGCGTTTGTCTAAGGTTGGATTTTTTTCAATTTGTTTTTGATGAATTCAGGATTCGGCATTTGTCCGACGACTTTGTCGACGATTTCTCCGTCGGCGTTGATGAAAAACGTCGTGGGAAGCGGACCGATGTTATAGGCGCTTGTGACCACTTGGTCGATATCGAGCAAGATCGGAAATTGGATGTGATTCCGCTGTACAAATTGTTTTACCGTATAACGCGGTTCATTATCGTTGATGCCGAGAATGACGATGCCTTCCATATCTTCTTGGGCAACGGCGTTCAAAAACGGCATTTCCTCTTTGCACGGTTCGCACCACGATCCCCAAAAATTCAACAAAACACCCTTGCCGCGAAAATCTTTCAATTGGATTTCCTCACCGTCAAGGTTTTCCAAAACAAAATTTGGGGCGAGTTGTCCTTGGGCAACCGTCTCGTTTTTATTGAAAGCTTGGAACAGCGTGACGACAACCGTTGCTGTAAAGACAAGCAAAATGCCGGTTCTCAACCACAGCCTCAATTTTTTATTTTTCATCGTTACACTCACCTCGGGATCCTTTCCGTGTTCTTCTCCTATCTTAAAGCACGTCTTTCGGCCAACGCAACGCTTACGTGTGAAAACTTTGGGACAATTGACGAAGGATTCAGCATTATCAGGACAGGGACATAAACGAATGTGATAAAATAATAGACGGACAAACCGTTGAGAAGAAAAGAGGCTGGATTTATGTATCCTGTATTGTTTGAAGTCGGTGGGTTTCCGATTCGTACGTTCGGTCTAATGGTGGCACTGGCCATCGTGTTGGCTGCAGGCATTGGCTATTATATGGCAAGAGGGACAAAGTATCAAAAACACGTCATCGACATGCTTTTTTTGGCGATCGTTTGCGCCTTGGTCGGCGCGCGCGTCTGGCATGTGTTTTTCTTTCAATGGGATTATTATCAGCATCACCTCGGGGAAATCATCGCCATCTGGAACGGGGGCATCGCGATTCAAGGCGGATTGGTCGGCGGATTTTTCGGTGCCGGCATTTATTGTTGGCGCCATAAACTAAATTTCTGGGATTTCGCGGATTTGATGGCCCCGGCGATCATTTTCGGAATGGGTATCGGCCGCATCGGTTGTTTTCTGACCGCAGGTGACTTCGGCAAACCGACCGGAGAAGAATTTGGCATCATTTATCCACAAGGAACGGTCGCTTACGAAACGTACGGGGATCAACCGTTGTGGCCGGCGCGATTGTGGGAAGGACAGATGGACTTTATCATTTTCGGCATCTTGATGATGATGGCGAACCGTCGTTGGCCGCGCGGCTTCATGTTTCTTTCTTATAATGTGATGTATTCGGTCGGCCGGTTTTTTCTCGCTTATTTGCGGGGTGATTCCTCTCCGGTCTTGTTTGGGCTGAAAGCAAGCCAATTAACGAGCATTGCCGTCGTCATTGCCAGCATAGTTGTTTTTCTATTTTTGCTTGCGAAACCGAAATACCGGACAGACGAAGCATGAATGAAGGATTTAGTTGTCCGCGAGCTTTCTGATCTTTGGGCGGATCCCCAAAACTTTTCGATCAGGGTCATTTGACAAAATGGTAATAAAGACCCACCCAAAAAACGGGACTTTCCGCTTATTTCTAATTTATTTACAAATTTTGCAGGATAATGTCAATTCGAGAGAGAATTGTTGTATTAGAGAAGCGAGGAGTTTCCGTAATGGTAAGTTAGATGATTGAAAATGAGGTGAATGTATGACCGTAATGGAAAAGGATCGGAAAGCTGCATTACTCGATTGGTACCGTACGATTAAAGAAGATAATTTTGAAGCTGCGGAAAAAATGAAACAAACAATGGACGCCGGGGAGTCGGAAGTTACGGATCCCGAAATGAAAACCCTTTACAAATTAATGGTTGCAAGGTATCATTTGTTGTACAAGGATTTGGAAAAGTTTGCTTCCGTCATTGCGGAAGTAGATCCTGATGTGGAAAACGAGCAACATTGGTTGAATTATTATTACTATTTCTTTCGCGGGATTTACCATTTTGAACGGAACGAGTACCGGACAGCGTTGGAATTGTATAACAATGCCCGCGCTTTGGTATTTGAGCAAGGGATCGAGGAAATTGCCCAATTTTATTACAAATTGTCGACCGTTTATCACCGCTTGCATCGAATAACGCTTTCCAACCAGTATGCAGAAAAGGCTTTGAAGATTTTTAAAGATAAACAAAATTATAATATGATGGCCGACTGTCATAATGTTCTTGGGTTGAATAATTTGTTTGCGATGCAATACCATGATTCTGAACGACATTTTCAGGATGCACTCATTTGTGTAGAAAAAAAACCTGGAAATACCTTCAAAAATTACATTTTGCATAATACGGGCTTTCTATACTTTGATCAAAAATATTTTGAGACAGCATTGAAATATCTTAACATGGTTGATAATACACATCAAATACACGATAAATATTTTTATGTCCAAAATTTATTTTTAAGAACCGAGTGTTATTTTTGCACCGATCAAATAACTAAAGCAGAATCATTGCTGAATACAGTTCTTGACGAATGCGTTCGAAACGATAACACTTTATATTTTCATCGTTGTGAAATGCTGAAATCCAAATTTATGCAACCAGCAAAGTTTGTTGATTCTTATAAAGAAGGCATTGATTATTTTTTAAGTAATGAGATTTGGTCGATAGTCATTCCGTATTGTGAGGAACTTGCGAATTATTTAGGCGGAATTGAAAGATTCAAAGAGGCATGTTTCTACTATCGGAAAGCCATCGAAGCGAGATTACAAATTGAGAAGGAGCGTGTATTAGGTAATGATTAAAAGGTTACTATTGAGCGCCGTGATTGTAACGTCTATGGTTGGAGGGTTTCTTTTTTGCCCTGATGGTCATGTGTCTAATCAATCCATTCAACAACCAAGTTACTCCAACAATGTCGATGGTGGGATAAGATAAGATGTTGAGAACAATTGACTGGCTGATAGACCATTATGGTATTATCGGTCAGTTTTTTCTTTAATTTGTACATATCGAGTTAATTTGTAGTTGAGACGTAACATTATTGCAGTCCAATTTTTCGAATTTTAAAATATAAGTATAGCTAACGTTATCGAAACGAAAAAGGAGAGTGTGTTGGAAATGATCAAAAGGTTACTGTTGAGTGCTGTGATTGTAGCGTCTTTGGCAGGGGGAATGCTGTTTCTTCCGCAAGATGGTTCTTCCCAACAATCCATTCAGGTGCACGACGAGTCCAATAATGTTGACGGAGGCGTTCGATAAGGATCGTTTAATTGAAGAATGACCGAAAAAGCGCAACACGGCTCTTTCGGTCATTTTTTTATTATTTATTTGCCATCGAGCAGCGCTTTGACTTTGTCGCGTAATACGTCCGGGCCTTGATAGCCGACAATTTTGTCGACGATGATGCCTTTGGCGTTAATGAAATAAGTGGTCGGCATG
>DASSOY010000086.1 GCA_035700025.1 Bacillales bacterium
GAACCGGCCACGATTTGTTTGGCGTTCAGCGTGACGCCTTCAATTTTATCGTGCAATTGTTTCACGTCATTCAACAGTTGATCCGCGTACTTCGCCTGCCCGTCGAGCGTCCCGTCTTTCCAAATCGCTTTTTCAAGCCGGTGAAACCCGGTCCAGTTCGCCTTATCCTCGACGTCGTTCACGCGCGCATCGATCGCCGGGTCCAATTCGCCGAAACTCTCGGCAATCGGCTCGATCCGCTCATAATATACGCGCGCTTCCGCGTACGATGCTTTCGCCGCTGCCAGGTCCTCCGCCTTCACCGCCTTCACGAACGTCTCGGTGCTCTCGACAAGCTTCCCGGCTTGTTCTTCCACGTATGCCTTATATTTCGCGACCGCTTCCTTCAATTTGGCGCGTTCTCCGCTGCTTGTCGCTGCCGCCTGCGGATGTTCCAACGCCTTCAGCGCTTCTTTCAATTCGGGCAAATGCTCCTTCACTTGCTCCACGTCCGGTGTTTTCAGCGTTGTTTGCGCATAGACCGGCAACAAATGCTTTTCGACTTTCGTATAAAGAAGCGGAAACTTGTCTCTCACCTCATCTTCGAACGAAAACCATTCATCATGCAACTGTTGGCCGGCAGCTTTCAACTGTTCCATATCGTCCGCATCGAGCGCGCGGCCGATCTCCCCGGCGATCTTTTGCAATTGTTCTGCCTCAGACGGAATGCTTGCCTCGCCTTTGGTTTCTATTTTCTTCGTTTCCTTATGTACATTCGCTCCACTCGTCTCCGTACCACTGCAAGCTGCAAGCGCAAGCGGCATCATTGCGGATAAAATCGCGGCTATCGTCTTTTTCTTTCCAATCATGGTGCGTCCTCCTTTTGGTCGATGAAAGCAGTAATGAGAATCATTATCATTGATAACGATTCTCATTATAGTAGCCGTTTTTTTAACTGTCAACCCGAATCTATGTACTTAGCTTAAAAATCACTTAGTGCAAGAACTAGGAAAGAACAAACCGTCTAAGGTAATCAAACCATTGTGTTTGTCTTGAAAACATTACACAGAGAAAAGGACAGGATCCCCATTGTTCTATTCTGCTTTTCATGTTATTTTACAATTAACACTGTTCGGTTCCCAAAATATGGTTACAGGAAGGAGACTTTAAGATGGTTACCTTTATTATTGGGGTATTCACAATGATAGTGTCCGTATATGGGCTTTTTTGGTGGAACAAAGTCCTTTGGCTGAGCGGCGGTGTTGATTTGAATCGTTCCATCTTCCAATATGTTCTTCCTGAAGTTGCTCTCTGCATTTCATTTGCCTTAGGGACGATCATTTTCATTCGCGGTTTAAAAAAATGGAACGATCGGTAAAATTGACTCGGGTCGACAGATACGGTTCATAACATGAGAACTTTTCCTTCCCGAAAAAAAAAGACCTGAATCCGTCGATTCAAGGTCATTGTACAGGTAGGAATCAACGCGAAACATCGGTCCTAAGCTCTCTTTTCGAGCAGAAAAATCCTCAATCACCGGCCGCCGCTACGTTTACCTATCTTCTTCAGCTATCTCCCCGCGCCGAATAAAAAACGACAACACGAGGCCGACAACGGCGAACCCGACAGCGACAAAAAAAGATACATTCAACCCGTGAATCGCGGCATGGAGCTTTTCCGCCCGGTCCAAACCGTCGGTAGATCCTGAAGCAAGTTCTTGGATGCGGTCTTTCGTCGTATTCGTCATGACGGTGACGAGCAAAGCCGTTCCAATCGATGCCGCCACTTGGCGCATCGTGTTGTTCATCGCCGTTCCGTGAGGAATGAGGCGGTTCGGGAGCGCATTCAAGCCTTCGGTGGTGATCGGCATCATGACGAGCGCCATGCCGAACATGCGAATCGCATAGACGATAATCAAGTACGTAAACGAAGTGTCGGCCGTTAAGTTCGTGAAACCGTAGGTGGCGGCAGCGATGATCGCCAACCCTGCCACGGCCAGCCAACGGGCGCCAATTTTATCAAATAATTTCCCTGAAATCGGAGACATGACCCCCATCAAGACCGCCCCCGGCAATAACAGCAGCCCGGATTCGAGCGGTGAGTAGCCGCGCATGTTTTGCATGTAGATCGGCAAGAGCAGTTCCCCGCTGATCATCGTCATGAAAACGATCATCCCCGTCGCCGTCGCCAGCGTGAACACGCCGTATTTAAAGACGCGAAACTCGAGAATCGGACGCGCCAATTTCAATTGTCGGAAGATAAAAATGAGCAACGCCACGGCACCGATGGCAAGAGAAATGAGCACTTTTTCGCTGCCCCAGCCGCTTTGACCTGCGCTGGAGAATCCGTACAGCAATCCGCCAAATCCAAAGGAAGACAAAATGATCGAAAACACATCCACCTTCGGGTAGGTAAGGCGCGTAACGTTTTTCATAACAAAGAAGGCCACAATAATATCAATGATCGCAATCGGCAGCACGACATAAAATAACACCCGCCACGAGTACGTTTGGACAAGCCAGCCGGAAAGCGTCGGTCCAATCGCCGGCGCAAAAGCAATGACAAGGCCGACCATGCCCATGGCTGCGCCTCTTTTTTCACGCGGGAAAATCGTCAGAAACACGGTTTGCATGAGCGGAATCAAGATCCCTGCGCCCGAAGCTTGGACAATGCGCGCCAAAAGCAAATACGAAAAGCTTGGCGCAAGCGCCGCAATAAGCGTACCAACGGCGAACAACGACATGGCCGTTAAAAATAACCTCCGGGTCGTAAAGCGCTCGATGAGAAAAGCGGTAACCGGGATCATTACGCCGTTCGTCAACATGAAAACTGTCGTCAGCCATTGCGCTTGCGAGGCGGAAATCGATAAATCTGCCATGATTTTCGGGATCGCTGTATTCAATAACGTTTGGTTTAAAATGGCGACGAAAGCCCCCGCCAACAAAACGGCGACAATCGGTGTTTTATTTATCGTTTCTGTCTGTGATACGGAAGTTGGTGTCGATATCGTTCTCCACTCCTTTTCGTCCATACAAGCTAATGCATTATAGGAGGCATTCGGTTCGAAAGTCAAACGGCGCGCTCATTATGCTCGCCATCCGGCGCTGCGCATGTCCGCCCGGCTGATTTTGTAACGGAACGGAGATGCCTTATTTGCTTTCCAGCAAATGGCGCACCTCAGTTCCGTTAGGCTCCCTTTCGATGGGAGATTTTTCGGCCCTGGCCGAAAAATTTCTGATTTTGAATTTTAACGGACATCTCATCACCTTAGCGCACTTTTTCGAGCGCGCTTTGATTCTAACGGACATTGAATTCTCTTAGAGCCATTTTTCTCACTATTTTATTGTGCTTATTATGTCTAAGAGCATCTGATGTCCGTTACATTTTTCAGATGCTCTACTTTTGCTTCTAAGAAGATCTCATGTCCGTTAAAACAAAAACCCGCAAGCCGAGCTCTCGCTCAACATGCAGGCTTTCATTTATTCCTCTTTCGGTTTCGGTGCCTGCTCATTCGGCGAATTCCAAGCATATTTGGAGCAGCCCCACGTGAATCCAAGCAAAACAGGGAGCAAGCCAATGACAAGGAAAAACGAACCGAGCCAGTCGACTTTCACACGATGCTCCGAGCGCCGGGCCGATGATGCTGGAAAGACCGAAGACGGCCATCATAACGCCCATCCATTTCGCCCGTTCTTTCGGCGAGAAAATGTCACCAACCGTTGCGCGCGGCATGCTCATCATCGCGCCGACGCCAATCCCTTGAAACGCACGTGCCCAGACGAGTTCGGTCATCGTCGATGTTCTCCCCGCTCATGACAATCTCCTTTGCTCCTCCATTCATTAGTCACCTTAAAGATTATAGCATTTAATTTTTATATCATATAAATAATTCCGCAAAAAAACAGCTGCCGCTCGGGCAGCTGCTTTCTTCGATCCCTTAAACAGCTTTTGTTTTGATTTCCACGTCCACATTCCCGCGAATCGCTTTCGAATATGGACAAATTTGATGCGCTTCTTCCGTCAGCTTTTCAGCTTCATCTTGGTTGACGCCTTTTACTTCTACGTTCAGTACGACTGCGATATTGAAATCTGCCGCACCGTTTTTCACGAAGCTCACATCCGCCGTCGTCGTCGATTCAATGTCTTTTCCGTTATTGGAAGCGACCAGATTCAAGGCTCCGTCATAACAGGCAGAATACGTTGCCGCAAAAAGCTGCTCCGGATTCGAACCTTGCTTCCCTGATTGTCCCGGAGGCATGACCAGATTCACATCAATAACGCCGTCGTCCGACTTCACGTGTCCGTTACGTCCGCCTTTTGCCGTGGCATGTGCGGTGAAAACCACTTGACCCATCCTGACCACTCCTTCGTAATCTTTTGGCATTTGCGCCGATACCCTCATTTTTGCAGAACGCAAGCTGTTAAGCAAGTATTCCGAGCTTGTTGGCGATTGATGTTTAGGATGCGCACGATTGTGGAATAAGCCAAATGAACTCGATCCGTCTCGGAGGTGTCAAGCAAAGAAGAAAACCAACAGCACAAGCCCATGTCGACCGGCCCGCTTGATGCAAAAACAACAATGGAGGTTTATTTGTGGATTTAACATCGCGGAAAGATATTAAGCTCATGGAACAAAAAGCGAAAAGGGACCAAAAAGAGGCGGAAAAAGCGCAAAAGGTCGTAAACGAAGCGAAAAAGCACCAAAAACGATAGAAAGGCCGGCCCGGAGAATTTCTCTGGGTCGGCCTCATTCACGCTTTCTTTCTGCGCCGCGTTTCCGGGTCGAAGAAACTATAGACGACCGGAATGACGAACAACGTGAGAAACGTACTGCTGATCAAGCCGCCGATGACGGTAATGCCCATTGGCTGCTGGATTTCCGTGCCTTCGCCGATCGCAAACGCGACTGGCAGCAGGCCGAGAATCGTCGTCAAAGCGGTCATCAGGATCGGTCGCGTCCGCAGCTGAACGCTTTCGACGATGGCGTCATGAGCGGCATAGCCGCGGGCTTTCAGCTGCAGGATATAGTCGATCAACACGATCGCGTTGTTGACGACGATGCCTGCGAGAACGACGAGTCCGATGAGGACGGTTGCGCTGATCGGCGTTTGTGTGGCGTAGAGCGCGAGCGATACGCCGATGAAGATGAGCGGTACCGAGATCATGATGACGAACGGATACTTGAACGATTCGAACTGTGCAGCCATGACAAGATATACGAGCACGATCGCCAAGATGAACGCCATGGCGAGCTGTTGCTGCGAATTTTGCAGCAAGTCAAAATCTCCGGTGTAAGAGACGGAGACAGCGTCGTCGAGGTTTAACTCCTCGACTTGCTCGGCCAACGCTGCTTTAAATTCTCCGAGCGTAGTTTCGTTCGAAAATTTTACCGTAAACGGCACAGACCGTTCTTCACCGTCGCGATGAATCGCTACCGGCGAATCGCCGATCGCAATGTCTGCCACGTCTTTCAATGGCACGCCCTTGCCTGCCGGCGTCGGAATCCACAGCTCTTTCAAATCGTCGGCAGTACTCGTCACCTCCGGATCATAGACAACGCGAACCGTCTTCACTCGTCCGTTGTCATTCGTGATTTGCATCACGTCCATGCCTCTCGTCGCTTGATTGACAATTTGCCCCACTTGCGCCGCCGTCAATCCGTGTTGCCTCGCCTCTTCACGATCGACTCGGATTTGCAATTCTTTCACCGTATTCTTCAAACCGTTCGTCACTTCGACCGTGTCGTCCATGTGTTGCACCTGTTCAGTAATTTTCCGAACCGCTTCTTCCAACACTTGCTGATCGTCGCTGTTCACCTTAAACGTCAACGTGTTCGGCTCCGTCCCGGTCGTGCTTTGCTGATTGAGCGTTACACGGTCGGCTCCCGGTACTGCCTCCTCCACTGCTGCGCGAATGTTTTCCACGAATTCGCCTGTCGTTACGTCCCGATCCTCGGCCTCTTTCATTTTCACGTAAATTTGCGCTTCGCTGCTGTCGGTCGTATTTTGCGGTCCTTGATTTTGCGTGCTGCCGATCAAGCTGAAGTAGTCTTGCACCGCCGGTTCATCGGCCAAAAGCTGCTCCACCTTTGCGGTCGCTGCTTCTGTCTTTTCCAGTCTCGTGCCGTTCGGCAGCTTCAAATCGATCGTGAAAAAGCCTTGATCCTGCTGCGGCAAAAATTCAGCGCCGACCTTAGTCATGCCGAAAATGCCGCCGGCCAACAACAACACGACAAACAGCAGGACGAGAAAACGGTGACGAAGCGCCCACGCGGTTGCGGAACCCAGCGACTTCATGTAACTTTGTTGCCTCCGTCGGCGTTCCTTGTTTTCTTTAGGTGCCTTCAACATTCGGCTGGCGAGCATCGGCACGACGGTCAGCGCCACGAACAAAGAAGCGAGCAAGCTGAAAGCAATCGTCAGCGCGAACTGTTTGAATAAATCACCGATAATGCCGGTGACGAAGACAACTGGCACGAAAACAGCGACCGTCGTCAATGTTGAGGCGGTGATGGCAACGCCGACCTCTTTCGTCCCTTCAGCAGCTGCCTTGCGCGGCTCCTCGCCCATGTTTAAATGGCGATACACATTCTCGATCACGACGATCGAGTTGTCGACGAGCATGCCGATCCCGAGCGCGAGTCCGCCGAGCGTCATGATGTTTAACGTAAAGCCGGAGAAATAAATCAAAACGAATGTCACGATCACCGAAAAAGGGATGGAAATGCCGATGATCAAAGGCGTTTTCAAATTACGCAAAAAGAAGAACAACACGAGCATCGCAAAGGCGGCGCCAAGGATAAGCGCGCTTTGCAAGCTGCCGACTGCACGGTCGACGAGATCCCCTTGATCAAACAATATCGACGCTTCGATGTCGCTATATTTGTTTTGTTCAAGCAATTCGGCCAAACGTTCGCGCACGCTTTGTGAAACTTGTTCCGTGTTCGCATCCGATTGCTGAAGAAGGTTGACAAGTACCGCAGGCTTTTGATTGTTACGTGTGATCAAGCCGTCGTCTTTGGGTACGATCGACACGCTTCCAAGGTCGGCCATTGAAACGGTTTCGCCCTTCGGTGTGCGCAGTTCCAATTTTTTTAAATCAGACGCTGAATGAATCGGCGCGATCACACGCGTCGTCAGCTCTCGGTCGCCCAACCGAACGGAAGATCCGGGCAAGGACACATTGCTGGCCCGTAAAGCCGTTACAACGTCGCGCTCTGTCAAGTAATGGTCTTTCAGCGCTTCTTGGTCAAGCTTAATCTCAATCACGTCGATTTCGAGGCCGCGCGCATTGACGCTCGCCACACCTTTGACTTGCGAAAGCTTTCTTTCCAAGTCACGAACGTCACCGCTGAATTCATCGTTCATGTTCGTCGTGCTCAAAGCAAGCTGAAGGATTGGAAATTGGGCCGGGTCAAACTTCAGAAATCGTGCGTTGCGAACTTCTTCCGGCAAGTCGGCGCGGTCGATCGCGCTCTGGATATCCGTCTGGATTTCATCGATGTCCGTGTCGTTCGTGAATTGCAAGATGATCAAGCTCGAGCCTTCCTGCGACGTTGAAGTCAAATCCTTCAAGCCGGGAATCGTGCCGAGTTGGTCTTCCAAAGGTTTCGTCACATTGTCCAAGACTTCGCGAGGACCGGCATCCGGATAAGTGGCAACGACCGCCCCGATCGGCGGACTGATGCTCGGTATTAATTTTAAAGGGATCCGGGTCAAAGAAACGGCCCCTAATAGGAGAAAGACAATCATGATGACCATCGTGAATACGGGACGGCGAATGGAAAAGTCACTTAATTTCAATCGGAAACGCTCCTGTCTGCGGTGGTTGATGATACAAATAATATACTACTACGTCTATTTATGCCAAGAGTTTCACACGAATGCGAAAATGAAATGAATTGAATTCGCTGACAGCTAGTGATAGATTGATTAAAACATGCATTGAAGGGGCTAGTCGCCGTGAAAATCGGGTATCGCACGATCAAAACCGCCATGGGTTGCGGAATCTCTATCGGGTTGGCCGAATGGCTGCATCTCGACTATTATCTCTCAGCCGGCATTTTGACGATCCTCTGTATCAAGTCGACGAAAAAAGCTTCGCTGAAAAGCGCGTTCGAGCGGTTTATCGCCTGTATTACAGGAATGGTGTTTGCCAGCGTCTTCTTCCAATTGTTTCCGAGTCATCCGTTGACGGTAACGCTTCTATTGCTCACATTCATTCCGGCAGTGGTCAAGCTGAAAGCGCGTGAAGGTGTCGTCACGAGCTCCGTCATCCTTTTGCATTTTTATACGATCGACAAACTCACCTGGGCATTTCTCGGCAACCAATTGGCCGTGATCATTATTGGCATCGGCGTCGCGCTCTTGCTCAATTCGTACATGCCGAGTCTTGAACGGGAAATCGGAAAATACCGCGAAAAAATCGATGAAAACTTTTCCATCATTTTACGGGAATTCGCTGTGTTTTTACAAAATAAAACGTCCGTCTGGGACGGAAGGCAAATTATCGAAACGGGAGACTTATTGAAAGAAGCGAAAATTCTCGCCGTCAAGGAAATCGACAACCATTTGATCCGCGAAAAAGACAGTTATTATACTTATTTTAAAATGCGCGACGAGCAGTTTCAAATTTTGGAACGGCTCATGCCGATTCTAACATCTCTGGATGACACGAACGAACAAGGAAAGGCGATCGCCGACTTTCTCGAACGATTAAGTGAAAAAGTTTCCCCGAAAAACACCGCACACGTATTTCTGCAAGAATTAAGAACCATGCGTAAAAAATTTCGCGAATCACCGCTGCCGAAAGACCGCATCGAGTTTGAAACCCGCTCCGCCCTTCTCCATTTTACGAATGAAATGGAGCGCTATCTTGAAATCAAGGCCGGTCTCGGCAACCCTGTTTAAAAGGCTGACTCCTTTATTAAATGCCTCGATGTCGTACGCAAAAAAAGACTCACCGTCTCCTTCGAGTCGGTGAGTCTTGTTCTTCCTCTTAATGCAACACTCTTTGTACGTGGCCGCTGAAATGCGAGCTCCAGTACGGATTGCTCATGCTGGCGATAGCCACGCCCGTGCTGCTTTGCGAACCGATGAAACGTCCGCCGCCGATATAAATGCCTACATGGCCGTCACGTTTGTACGTGTTGAAAAATACCATGTCCCCCGGGCGAATTTGCGAGTAAGGAACCCTCGTGCCTTGGTGGCTCAAGCTTGACGTGCTCCAACCAACGTTCACGCCGATTTGGGCATACGCCCAATGAACGAATCCGGAACAGTCGAACACACCGTTGGCGATGTCGGCTTGCGAGCGTCCGCCGCCGAAAACGTAAATCGAATTTCCGAAATAACGGCTGGCCGCCTGGACCAAATCCTGAACCGTTCCGCCGGGCACCGGTTCCGGGATGTCGACGTCTGTATCAACTGAACTGCTATGGTGCGATCCCCCGTTGCCACTATCGTTGTTGTCGTTGCTGGAAGACCCTCCGTACAACGCCAGCTTCAAAGACCGGATTTTTGCTTTTCCGGAAGCAATAGTATTACGCAGTTCGATTCCTTGTTCCTTCAAGTCCTCGACGATTTCTTGCTGTGCTTCCTTTTTCGCTTCCAACTCCGACTGCAGCGATTTCAATTCGTCCATTTGCTCTTGCAAATCATTGAGCTTTTGAACAATTTTCTCTTTGCTCGTCTGGAGCTGCTCCATATCCTTTTCCTGGGCAGCGAGCAGTTTATGGTCTTGGTTCGTAATCAGCGTAAATGCAAACACGCGGCTCAACAACTGGCTGAAATCTTGCGACTGGAGCAAGACGTCCAAGTAACTGACGGCTCCGCCGCTCTTATACATTTCGCGAACCCTGCCCTTTAACAAATTTTCCCGATGGTTGATCCGTTTTTGCGTTTCCGCGATTTCCGTTTTCAACCGATTAATTTCTTCCTGCGTTTCCTCACGTTCTCGCAAGGTAGCTTCTATTTGTTGCTCCGCCTCGTCGATGTCGTCCTGAAGTTTGGTCAACTTCTCGATCGCGGCCGCTTTCTTTTGTTCAATGTTATGTAACTCTTGCTGGCTTTCCTTAATATGCAATCGCTGAATCCGTAACTCGGAACCCGTATCTGCCGAAGCCGAATGTACGCCCGCAATGGAAGCTGCCAAACATACGCCGAGTGCCGTCGAGACAATTCTCCTCTTTCCCAATCTCAAACTCCCTTTCCGACAATTTTTCTTTTTTGGTAAAAAAGAACCACGACATCGTGGATTCTTCATCATTAATCGTCAAAATTATGTGAGTTTCTTCCCACGTCTTATCTTAACATTAAATTGTCGGCGGAATTTTACAGTTTCTTTTCAATCTCGTATCAATATATGACAAAATTTGCGCACGAATTCGCAAAATCGCTAGGCCATTAGTCTCATACCTGTCATCGTATTGCAACATTCGTGAGAACAACTATTTATTTTATAAAATCAGTTAAACAACGAGCAGCTTGCCAATCCCCATTTGCCGTCAATACAGTTGAAACCCATTCGGCAAAAGGGCGATCCACGGAAAAAAGCGTCCCCCGATTCCGCAAGCGGCCCGCTTCCGTAGTCAAGTACAGCGGATGCTCTTTGAAAGCTTCGTAAGGAATCATCCGTTTGAATGCGCATAAACCGCGAACCGAAATGCCGTCGTCGTTAAACGACTGTTCAACTTCGGCGATCCCGACAAGCCCGCGTTTCACCGCGCCGCTCCGGTAACATAAAATCAAGTCCTCTTCAGCGGCCGCTTTAAAATTTCTCGGCAAGCGGCGTATCCACCAAAACGTCGTCTGCTTGTCCCGCAAAAACGGTTCCCAGCGAAACGCCTCCGCCGTATCGGAGGCCACCATGAACCATACATGCTTGTCCCGTTCCCGTCTCACGTCCCCCATCTCCTTACACAACAACGTTGATGCTATTGTACCGCAAAGAAAATAGGCCTGCACCCAAACCGCAGAGGACATCCGGCCTTTGTGCCGCGCAAAAAAACCGGCAAGAATAGACCTTGCCGGCAACGGGGAAAAGGGAGGATACGGCGCAACGCCAGGCAACCGCAGGCGCTGT
>DASSOY010000087.1 GCA_035700025.1 Bacillales bacterium
AAAAATCCACACAAATTACCCGTTAGGGTGAATTCATGTGGACCTCCTAGTCTCCGCACAAATTATTAACTTGTAAATAATTAAAGCAAAACAATCAAGTGTTGTCAACTCAATTATTATTAAAATTCCCGCCAAAGCTCCTTACGCGAAGTCGTCACGGCCTCCGCACCGGCATCCAAAGCGGATTGCACATCCGCTTTCGTGCGAATCAATCCGCCGGCGAAAATCGGAATGCCGGTGACTTCTTTCACTTCGCGAATGATGTGCGGCATCACCCCCGGGAGCACTTCGAGATAATCCGGCTTCGTCTTTTTCAATAATTTATAACTCGTTTCAAGGGCAAGCGAATCAAGCAAAAACAATCGTTGAATCGCAAGCAATCCTTTTTTCTTAGCCGTTTGGATCATTCCGGTTCGCGTCGAAATCAGACCCGCCGGTTTGATTTCCTGACAAAGAAACTCGGCAGCGTATTCATCAGTCTTCAGCCCGTGTACAAGATCGGCATGCAACAAGATTCGTTTCCCGTTCGCTTTCGCATGCCGGACGATGCTCTTCAATTGCCCTACATGAGAATCGAGCAGAACGAGATAGGTGTATTTCGACGCCACCAAGTTTTCGAACTGCTTCATGCCTCGCACTGCAGGTAGAATTCGTTGGTTACCCAGATCCATTGGACTGCCCCTTCCGTCTATCTACGATCCCATTCATGAGCGGTCAGCTTCCAAATAAGCAATGAGCTCGGACAACTCCATGTCCGCCATTGTTTTCATCCGATGGTCAATCTCATCGCAGAACGTCATCGTTTGCGTCACCGGATTCGGAATAACGACGCAATACATGCCTGCGCGTTTTGCGGCCAGCGAACCATTTGCTGAATCTTCGAAAGCAAGCGCTTCTTGAGGAGCAACACCAAGGCAAGCAGCCGTTTTTAAATAAACATCTGGATTCGGTTTTACCTCCTCCACATCATCGGCGGTCGTGATACATTCAAAATCATCGAAGAGACCGAGACGCTTCAAATGACTGCTCACCCAATCATAACTGGAACTTGTCGCTAAACCGATCTTCAATCCGAGTCTTTTCGCCACTGCCAAGTTTTCTTGTACACCGGGAAGCGGATTCTCTTTTTCGATGGCCGACAATACTTGCTGCCGGTGGCGCTTGCGGAAAAGTTCCCTGTCAACCGCTTTCCCCGTTAGCTCCTGTAAATGATCGACGGCGTCGAAACCCGCTTGTGTACCGACGACCGGACCCCAAACGTCAAGTGTAAGTTCCGCGCCGTATTCTTTATACAATAGCTGCAAACTTTTCCATTCTTGAGACTCTGTATCGAGAATTAACCCGTCAAAGTCAAATATCACCGCTCGGATCATTTGTTTTCCCCCATTCCTGCTACTTGCCATTTTAGCGGATTCCGAAAAAAAAATCTCTTTTCTTACAATGAGCCGGAAGGAGAAAAGCCGTCATCGGATATTGAGCCAATCAAAAAAGCATGAGACAAATTTCGGTTGTGCATTTCAAAACTCATTTGACAGCTTTATGAAATCCATATAATGTATGTCTAGGGAAAACGATTCTCTTAAAAAAAAAATAAAAACGAAATGAATTTTTCTAATATACAGATAAAAAGGGGAAACTTAATGGGAAATCTGTTATATCGTCTCGGATTGAGGTTTGTTTTGACCTCTGTCGGCATTTTATTAATTGGCGCGTTGCCGTCGTTGTTTCACGGCATTCACCTGGATGTTGCGTCTTATATGTCAACATTGAAATCCGTGTTCACCAGCCTTATTCATCCCGATTCTTTGGTTTACGAGATCCGGGGCATCTCGAGGCCGCTTTTTCCGAAAATCCTCGATCCATGGGGATACTCCCTCACATTACTGTTTACCGCCTTTTTGGCGGCATTTGCCGCAGCACTCGCGGCGACTTTTTGTACCATGCTGTTGTCGAAAAAAGCTAGAGAAAGAATCAAGTTTTTTCTATTCATGCTGGAATCTCTTCCCGATGTGCTTGTTATCGCCATTTTCATTCTTGTCGTCATTTGGTTATATGACCATACCGACATCCTGTTTTTCAATATCGCTGCGTTCGGGCAAGACAAGGCGTATGCGCTTCCGATTCTCGTACTGACCATCTTGCCGGCCGTTATGCTTTACAGAACGATGATTCTCGATTTCGAAGCAGAAACGGAAAAACCTTACGTAGAATTAGCGAAAGCAAAAGGCATGAAAAAGAGCTGCCTGCTGTTTGTCCATATTTTCCGCAATGCCATCATCAGCATTTTTCTTCATTCCAAGTTCATCCTATGGTTTTTGCTGTCCAACTTGCTTGTCGTCGAGTATGTATTTAACATTCACGGGTTGATGTTTTTCATGTTCACCTTGTATTCGCCTGTCGTATTGACAATAGGATTGTTTCTACTGTTCGTTCCGATTTATTTCATGTTCTCAATCGGTCAAATGATTGTGGAACGGTTAACCGCGCAAAAGGTGGCCATGTAGATGCTGAAATTATTGGTGAAAAAACCGTTGTTTCTCATCGGCGCAACCTTCATTATTTTATTGGTGACGGCCAGCTTAATTCAGGAATTCGTGTATGACGGCTACGTCCCCAGCGAGTTTCTCCATTACAGTGATAAGGGGGAACTGCTTGCCAAATCACCATTAACCCCCGCTCAACATCCGCCGTTCGGTACGGATGAAAGTGGTTTCGACATTTTCTACATGGTCATCCTGGGAGCAAAGTATACACTTGGCATCGCTTTCGTGGTAGCGGGTTTGAGACTTGCGATTTCCGTTGTACTCGGACTGTTATACGGAAATTATTTTATTCAGTTCAAGAAATACATTGCCGGTCTTGTCGATGCCTTTTACTACATGCCGGTGGCACTCGTGGCTATTTTACTGTTGAGAGGCAGCGGCATCATGTTCAGCACTCAGAATGGTTTCAACAGCAGCGTTTTGGAGCGAGGTTTTTTGGAAATTGTGATTCTTACCCTGATCGCGATCCCGACGACATCCTTGTTAATCGGAAATGAAACAAGCTTGATTTTACGAAACGAATTCATCACCGGAGCCAGAGTCATGGGAGGATCCCGGTTTCACATCATTCGCCGGCATGTGCTGCCGCATCTCGCTCCGAAGTTATGGATTCAATACGTTCAGCAGGTGATCCAAGTTCTCGTGCTTCTCGTTCATTTAGGCTTGTTCCACTTGTTCTTTGGCGGAACCATTAAAGAAAAGCTCCCCTTTATTAACGAAGTCGTCTATCGCTCTTCGACAGGCGAATGGGCCGGATTGATCGGCCATTACTATCATTTGTTGAGGTTTTTTCCGTGGTTGCCGCTCGTCCCGCTGTTCGCATTTGCATTCACGATCTTAGCAATGAACTTTATTTTGGAAGCGTTGAAATCGGCGATGGCTGAAAAAAATGAACGCAGAACACGGTTACCGAGCACGGAAAAAGAAAATCCCACTAAGCCTGTCCATCCGATCCACCCGTCATTTGAGCCGGTTTACCGCTCGAAGCCCATGTGAAAAAGCCGGGCGCAGTAAACGCCACCCGGCTTCTTTTTTTTGGATACCGATTAAACTTGCGGGATGGAAGGAACAGAGATGCTCGACAAAGCTTGTCCGGCCTCGTTCGCATAAATTTGCTCAGTTGCCAAATCGCCCAATGCGACCATACCGACGACTTGACCGTTTTGTTCGACAACCGGCAGCCGGCGAATTTGGAAATCGGACATGAGTCTTGCCGCCTCATGCGCATCCATGTCCGGCGTGCCGCATACGAGATTCGTCGTTGACATGCATTGTCCGACCGGAGCTATACTATTGACTCCCGCGGCCACACATCTTAAAGCGATGTCGCGGTCGGTAATCATCCCACACAACTGTCCGTTTTGTTGAATGACCGGCAGACACCCGATGTTGTACTGGCTCATGAGAGCCGCCGCCTGTTGCAACGTTTGCTCCGGCGTGACGGCAATGACTTGCGGAGTCATCACGTTACGTAATTGATTTGCCATTTTCATACCTCCATTTGACGGTTACTTGATGCTCGAGCAGAAGTTGCCGCACGGTTCCATGGTCAACCGTACGCTGCCCTTTAGCATGTCCGGATTCGGGGAAATTTATGAAGAAACAAGAAATCCCGCGGATGTTCCGCGGGTACTGAAAACGGCAGCCTAAACTTCAGCGGCTTGCTGACGCATGAAAAAGTGTTTCATGGCGTGGTAGACGTCTTTTTTCTGTTTCAAGATGTAATGCCGAAATTTTGGGTTCTCAAGCCTACGGTAAGCGCTCATTAAGGTGCTTCGCCGATTATACGGATTAATCTCGCCGTAACCAAACATATTGGATACGTTCATCAACTCTTCGACGAGGCTGATGCAGCGAGGATTGTCGGATGAGAGGTTGTCTCCGTCGGAGAAATGAAAAGGATAAATATTGTAGCGATAAGGACTGTATTGCTGTTCGACCAACTCCAACGCTTTCCGGTAGGCGGATGAACATATCGTGCCTCCGCTTTCGCCTTTCGAAAAAAAATCTTCCTCGGAAACGACTTTCGCTTCCGTATGGTGAGCAATAAATTCGATGTCGACATGCTCATATTTTGTGCGCAAAAAACGGGTCATCCAAAAAAAGAAACTGCGGGCGATGTATTTTTCCCATACCCCCATCGACCCGGAAGTATCCATCATCGCAAGGACAACCGCTTTTGATTCTGGTTTGTCGATTTCGTTCCACGTCTTGAAACGAAGATCGTCTCGCAAGATCGGACGGATCCCCGGTTTTCCTTCCATAGCATTGCGCTTGAATGCGGACAGAATCGTCCGTTTTTTGTCGATGTTTCCCATGAGGCCCGTTCTCCGGATGTCGTTGAACTCCGTCGCTTCCGTCGTCACATTGTCCTTTTCTTTTTGTTGCAAATCGGGCAGTTCAAGCTCATTAAATAACAATTCCTCGAGTTCCATCAGTGAAACTTCAGCCTCGAAATAATCCTCGCCCGGCTGATCGCCGGCTTCCCCGTCCTGACCTTTTCCTCCGTTCCCGTTGACGGCTTTCCCCGGCGCGCGAGCAATCACATCACCTACTTGACTGTCCCCGTCCCCTTGACCGACATGTTTGTTTTTTTCGTAATTGTATCGAATTTTGTATTCATCGAGCGACCGAATCGGAATTTTGACAATCCGGCGTCCATTTGAAGTGATGATGCTTTCCTCGCTGATCAAATCGGGCAGATTGCTTTTCACCGCTTCTTTGATCTTTTCTTCATGGCGTTGTTGATCCCGATAGCCTTTCCGGTGGAGGGACCAATTTTCTTCGGAAACGATAAAATGGTTCATGGTTTTGCCCTCCTTATAAGTTGCCGAATGCTGGGTAGCAACGATTAATGCCATCTTATGCATGCCGGCGAAGAAATTGCCGCCCAATACGAAAATAAAGAAAACTTGGCTGCCGCCAAGCTATTGGCGGCATACGCCTTAGTTGCCCTTATCTATCTCCCTTCTCGTGTCCCCTGCGTCGATCGGCTCCTCCGCTGACACGATATCCTTTCGATACGGTAAAGAAAACTTGGCTGCCGCCAAGCCTTTAGCGGCATTTGCTTACGTTGTCTTTATCCCGAAAAAAAGCCTTCACGTTTCACGTGAAGACGAATTGATTTGCTGCTTTGGATCGGGGGTTTCTCCTTTTTGTCTCACTTGTTTGTTCGTATCCATTGTTTCCATTTCCTTGCCGAGCCTGTCAACTTCTTTCGCATCCTTCGCCATCGAGCTGTTTGCCGGCTTGTCGGACTGTTCTTTTCGGGTCAAGGAATACACCTCCGTA
>DASSOY010000088.1 GCA_035700025.1 Bacillales bacterium
GCGCGTTTCGATTAACAGTGAACGGTCGAAAGGCCATGCCGGCGGCGTGGGCATCGTGAATGAGTTCCGGCGTCGCTATTTTCCAGTAACCGTGCAATCCGGAAGCCCCGATCGACTTGGCGTATTTCCAAGGTTCAAACAGCGCCTCCATGAAAAGAATGGCCGTTTCCAACTCCGGGTTGATTTTATGAATTTTCTCGACACTGTAATGGTTAAACGAGGACACGATCACGCGATCAGAAAGCCCGTAACGGTGAATGTACTCGACCAACTTCTCTTCGATCCCGGCATACGGAATCAGTCCGGTTTTCAGTTCGATGTTCAATTTTAAAGCGCTGTCCTGCGCCCACGCCAACACCTCTTCGAACGTCGGAATGGATTCGTGCCGCTTCGTTTTCACCCCGGCATTCAATTGCTTGAGCTCCTTCAGCGTATGCTCTCGCACCCAACCTTTGCCGTTCGTCGTCCGATTTACTTTTTCGTCATGAATGACGACGAGCTCGTCGTCCTTCGACATTTGCACGTCGAATTCGATGCCGTCGGCACCGGCGCGCTCCGCTTCCCTGAACGCGATCATCGTGTTTTCCGGGTAACTCCCGGAACTGCCTCGATGCGCATAAATTTCGATCACGCGTCTTCCCCCATCCATTCCCGCCTTAACAGGCCGTATACATGATGACTGCTGAACGTTCCGTTCACGCATTCCGCTTCCCTCATCGTGCCTTCTTTCGTAAACCCGAGCCGTTCCGGCACCGCACAGCTTCTCGGATTTTCAGTGCCGCACAAGATTTCCACGCGATGCAGCCGCCATTGACGAAACGCGTGGTCTACGAGCGCACGGCACGTTTTTGTCATCAGGCCGCTCCCTTCAAATGATTGACCGAGCCAACCGCCGAGTTCCGTCTTTCGGTCAACCCAATCGATCTCATGATAACCAGCCAAGCCAGCGAGTTCTCCACGGTGCATAATCGCCGTCCGAAAACCGTTGTTTTCTGCGTACTGTTTTTTTGCGGCGAGGATGAACATCCGTGCATCCGGTTCGCTGCGCACTTCGTCGACCCACGGAAACCATGGCCGCAAATGGAGTCGATTGGAATCGATCAAGCGGTAGAGCTCCCCTAGCACATCGTTATCCAACAATTTCAAGTACGATTCATCGTCCAGCCGGTAAGTAAACATTAATTTAATCCTCCCAGCGCATTCCGTGCGGAAATAAAAGCTTGTTGCACCTTATGTATCTCTCCGCGGTAACGTTCGCGGTCCCACGAATTGTAGGAAGGATGCGGAACCCCATGAATCACCGTCCATGAAGGATCGCTGACACCTGCCAATCGATAAAATTTCTGGGCAAAACGCCCGCACGGAACGAGCGTGCAAGTCTTGCCTTTGATGCCGTTGAGCCTCGCGCGAAAGCGCTCGAGGATGACCTCTTGCATGACATTCCAAGAACCGTTGCGATAAACATCTTGTTGATTGCTTTTGCGTACAGCTTCCAGCACATCGAAGAACGCCCCATGCTTCCGAATCACTTCCGGTTGTCCGTACGCTTTCCTCTGCATCGGGATCCCGCACACATTCATCAGCCCGATAACGTCTAACGACGGGCGATGCAACGCTTCCTCCGTATTTTTCGCAATCAACCGGCCGAGCGGTTTTCCGAATTCCGAACCGAACAAGTGCTTCGACATTGTCGATCCTGACGAACCCGAAACCGGCGCGCCGTACTTCAATTCCTGTACGTGCGGAGACTCAAGAATGAAAATCAGCTTCGAGCGTTCCGAAACCCAGCTTTTAACATAAAATTGTTGCTCCAGCTGTTCGAAGATGCGCTCGAATTGCTCTTTTAATCCGTCCATGACCCGACCTCCAGCAAAAAAATCGGCAACAAAAGAAAAAAGCGCTGCACTTCTGAGCACTTTTAACGTCATTATAGCTTAATGCTGGCAATTTGGGCAAAAAAACATTTCTTCCCGATACTTTTTTTTCGATCGCATGTCCGCACCGGCTGCACGGCTCGCCTTCGCGACAGCCTCGCGCAAAACCTTTAGTATTGCACGAAACAACTCACCCTCCTGATCACCGACTTTCCGGCAAGCATGGAACGGCAACACCCTCGCCTCAAGATCACTTGCGCTTCCCGGTCCGGGGCGTCCACTTCCCCGCTGCCGTAATACATCCATCCACCCTGCTAACCTTGATCACCGTCCGCTAATCCGCCGCTCCAATGCCCGGCGGTATGTTTCCATTTCCGGCGATTCCGGCATTTCGCCTTCACCTCATTTCAAGTACGGCTCCAGTTCCTTCACCATGTTTTCCAGCCGGCTCGCCTGCTCGCGGAAGGACACCTTTTCTTTTTCATCCTTCGCTTTCAACGCACGCGCCTCGAAGTCGGACTTCATTTTCTTCAACTTGGCTTCCATCGGCGGCTGCGCCTCTTCCAAAGGCTGGCTGCCGCCGTCGTCATACAAATCGACGTATACGTTCCCTCGAGAATCCACTTGCGCGACGAATACGTCTTCGAATCCGGACGCCCCTTGCCTTTTCACCTCCTCCAACAATTTTTTCCGAGTCAAGCGCGTATGATTCAAAGAACTTTCGATCAGTTTTCCGTCAATAATCACGATCTGCGGCTGCCCTTCCGGTTTCGCTGACATGCCGAGGACTTTCGGCGTTACCGGCTGTGTTTCGGTTTTCTTCATGACGCTCAGATCGCCGTTCGTTTCCATTACCGCGAACTCGACATCCGACAAATTAAACACGTTCTTTTCCCGCAACAGAAGCATTAATTCATCCACACTCATCATTGAACTTCGCAAACTTTCGTCTTGCACTCTCCCGTTTTTCACGAGAATTTGCGGTTTTCCGTCCGTAAAGCGGCGAAATTTATACGATTTGTAAGAGACCCAAGCCATGGCTACCGGAAAAAAACCCCAAATAACGAGAGCCACAAACCCGTTGGAGATTTGAATGTTTTGATCGACCGACATCGATGCCGCGATCGAACCGATCGTGATTCCGACAATGTAATCGAAGAACGTCAGCTGAGAAAGTTGTTGTTTGCCCATGATTCGCGTCAACGCGAGCAGCACGACGAACGACAACACCGACCGAATCAAAATGAGTACGGCTTCAGGCATAGCGATTCCTCCGTTTCTTGGCAATAGCTTTTTTAGTATTGGACAAGCTAACGGAAAGCATGCATTTCACACGGAAAGGAGGAGACCGATGAAAAATTGGTTTGTCATTTGCACGGTCGTTATGCTTTTAGGCGGATGGTCGTTCGCGGGTTCACACGACGAAGATTCGGGCAAAACCTCGTTGCAGAGCCAAGTGGACAGCGTCCGTCAATCGATTGAACAAAAAAATTGGCGCCGGGCGGCACATGGCGCGCACGAACTTCGGCAAATGTACGATCAAAAGGAGTGGAAACTCCAGCTGCTCGGCGATGAAAGCGAATATGAGGGGTTGCAGCAGGATATCGCGCGTTTGCAAGCTGCGGTCAAAGCGCGCGACAAAGCAAACGCGTTCACCGAATTGGCAGACATCGAAGTGATGATCTCTAACATTTACTCTTATTAAGTGTTTTCGGTAATCCATGGGCGTTATCGTCTTGGCCGCGGAAACCAGCGGCTTTGGCCCGTGGATTCCCCATAGTCGGTTGCTTCGCGCAGCGCCTTTTCCTCTTCGGGAATGCGAATGCCGACTAACACGAGAGCATTCAATGCCGAGAACAGGAGAGCGGTATAATACGCCTGAAACATTAACGGAAGCGAAAGAAACTCTAAGGTCACGGTCACATAATTCGGATGGCGGATGTAGCGAAACGGCCCTTTGGCGACGACTTCGGCGCCAGGCAAGATCATGATTTTCGTGTTCCAATAACGCCCCATCGCAACTAAAACGGAAACACGCAGAAACTGGGCGCAAAGGAAGACGACGAACGGCAATGGCCACCAAAAAGCCGGGCGGGCGCCGAAGACCGCCACTTCCGTTGCGAGCGAAACGAAAAACATGACGTGCAGCATCACGATCCATTTGTAATGCTCCGCGCCTCTTTCGTACCCTCCCTGCTCCCTCATCCACCGTTCATTTTTCTTTGCAATAATGAGCTCGGTCAACCGTTGCGCGCCGACAAACGCAACCAATAGCCAAAATCCTGTCATCAATCGGTCCACTCCAACAACATGAACTCCGCGCTGAATCCAGGACCGAGAGCAACTGCCAATCCAACCTCTCCCGGGTCGGCCGATGCGGTCATTTGTTCAGCGAGGACAAACAGCACGGTCGGCGAAGACATGTTTCCGTAGTTTCGGAGAACATTTCGTGCGGGAGCCATCATTTCATCCTTGATGGCAAGTGACATTTTATAAGCACTAAGCACCTTCTTGCCGCCCGGATGAGCGATGAAACACGACAAACTTCCGCGTGCAGTCCCCTGTTTTTCCAGAAAAGCATCCACGTTCGGCTTCAACCAGCGCTCGACGATTGCGGGAATGCTCTTTGAAAAGATCACGTGCAATCCTTCATTCCGCACATCCCACCCCATGACGTCTTCAGAATCGGGCATGAACGACGACTCGACACCACGCACCGAAGGGCGCGCAGATAACGCCGAGTGAGAAAGCAGCGGTGACTGATCTCCGGCCATCAACACGCAGGCGGCACCGTCACCAAACAGCGACGTTCCAACTAAATTGCTTTTCGACAAGTCGTTGGGTTGAAATGTGAGGCTGCACAATTCGACGCTGAGGATCAAAACATTTTCCTGTGGATACGCTGTGCAATAGTCGTGGGCACGCGACAAGCCTGCCACCCCTCCGGCACAACCAAGTCCCCAGATGGGAATCCGTTTCGTATGCCTGGAAAACGGCAGCTCATTCATAAGTTTCGCTTCAATGCTTGGCGTTGAAAAACCCGTTGTCGAGACGAAAACGATCGCGTCAATTTCCTCGAGCGGAACCGATTCGCGTAAAAAATCTGCGTGCCGCAAACAGCTTTCGACGGCCTGCACGGACAAACGTACGGCGTTTTGGATGTACAAATCGTTTTTTTCTTTAAGGTCATGCGGCCGTTTAAACCAGTCAAGCGGAGCGGAAAAATAGCGGGAATTGATTTCACCGTTATGAAACACGTTCAGCAATCGGTCGATATCCGAATAATGTTGTTGAAACGCTTCCCTAGCAAACTGCAAAGCCTCCTCTTGCGAAACCCGGTAAGGCGGCAAGCTTGTTCCAACGGATAAAATTTCTGTCATCGCCGGCACCTCCGACGTTTATTTTTCCCTAAAACCGCAAAAAAACTCCCGCCCTTCTAGAGCGAGAGTTCCCCTGCGCGGCAAACGTCGATCAATTGCCCGCCGTCACCCGGTTTTTCCAACCGGACCGTTTCGGCCATTTTCTTTCGTTCATGGTCCCAGCAATGAAGACGTTCATTCTCTAATTGGAAAACATACAAATACCGACCGTCTCCGTATGTAAAATCTCCCTGAGGCAATGCGTAAGTTCGTTGACTTTGCGACTCAAACGGAACATAGATCAGTTTTGATTTCGCGTCTTTGTCCAAGTCAAATGCGAGAATGATCATTTCATCGTTAAATGTGTGTAAATGCCGCGGTGCGTGAGGCAATTTCCATTCCGAAACCAAGTCTAACGCTGTGTCAAATACCATGACCTTTCTACCGTAAGTCCCGACAATCGGCGACATCGCCACGTACAGCCTTCCATCGTGAAATAACAAATCAGTCGGAAACGAATTTTCTCCGAGATCGACCGTTTGCCTCCCGCCTTCACCAATCGAATACAAAACCGAAACATCTTTGTCCGCTTGATAGCAACAAACGTATAATCGTTCCTCGTCTTTTGCAAGTTTCCACGAATAGCCTTCCACTTCATGACGTTCGAGCAACCGGCGCGTCTTGGCTTCATATTCGTAAATGGTCGAGGTTCCGCCGTCTCCCTCGCATTCGACGAGGATTTCATCTTCATACCGGTGCAAGTTCGGCTGTCCGGGGACGGGAATCTTTTCGACGACTTCACCATGATCATCACAAACAAAGACGTTCGATGGTTCTTGTCCGTCCTGTTTTTTCTCAGCCAACCAGATATCTCCAGACGGTTCCGTCACCATTTGGACAAGATCATGGCTCGTTCCGATTGCGATCGGCGTTTCAACGCCTTCTCCGCTTTTTTTCACTGTATAGCCAGACTGGCTTTCATTTTTGAACAACCATTGCATCGGCGGCCTGTCAGCAAGGTGGTCTTTGCCCACAGCGAACCCCTCCCCAGAATTCCGGTATCTTTATCTCCGGCTTTGTTTCTTCACCCATTATATAACGAAACTACAAATTTGGTAAGACTTTCGCGTGCGGGCAAATAATGGCGGCACTCCCAATGGCTTTTGCTCAACCGATGCGATACTTGATGCCCGATTTTTTCGGTTTGCGGACGATCTTTCCCGTCTTCGGCAAATACGACGTGCAATGAGGACATCGTTCCGCGCGATAAGGAATGTCGGTGTAACATCGCGGACATTGCTTCATCGTCATCGACGTGATCGGATCTTCTTTCGGCGATCGGATCCGGTTCATTTGCCGAACAACGAGAAAGACGACGAACATAATGATAATAAACCGGATCAGCGTGTTCAGAAACAATCCATAATTGATCGTAGGAGCGCCGAATTTCTCGGCCTCGGCAACCGATTCAATCGGCCGCCCTGACAGATTAATAAACAAATCGGTAAAATTGACATCCCCAAGCATGAATCCGATCGGCGGCATAATGATGTCCTGCACGAGCGAATCGATGATTTTTCCGAATGCGGCACCGATGACCATGCCGATACTCATGTCGACCATGTTTCCATACTTGGCGAACTGCTTGAATTCTTTGATGAGCCGGAACAATGAAACCATCTCCTGTGACACCAGATGCTTTCAGTTTATGTTCAAGCCTGCATTGTATGATCCGACGAAGCTCGCTTACTCGTGGTCGGTGAGCCGCAAAAACTCATCAATATCGTTCAATACGGAACGAACGGCGCCGTCCCAAAAATCGTCGTTCGTCAAATCGACTTGTAAATGTTTAGCCGCGAGATCCTCCACCGTCATGCTCCCTGTGTCTTTAAGCAAATGCACGTATTGTTCGGCAAACGAAGCCGTTTCTTCTTGCAGCGACCGAGCGTAAATGCCATTGCTGAAAAGAAAACCGAACGTATAAGGAAAGTTGTAGAAAGGCGTGCCTGTAATATAAAAGTGAAGTTTCGACGCCCAGAAGGTTGGATGATATTCTCCGAGCGCATTCCCGAACGCTTCCCGCTGCGCTTCGACCATCAGCTCATTCAACCGCTCCACGGGAACGAGCCCTTGTTTACGCTCTTCGTAAAACCTCGTCTCGAACAGAAAACGCGCCCGCAAATTCGTGAAAAACGTCACACCGCGCCGGACTTTCTCCTCGAGCAAAGCCAATTTTTCCGTTTTCGACTCCGCCGTTTTCACCGACGCGTCCCCGACAATCGCTTCCGCGAATGTAGACGCCGTTTCCGCCACATTCATGGCATACCGTTGCGACCAATATGGCAGTCTCTTCATCACATGCTGGTGATAGGCGTGGCCCAACTCATGCGCCAATGTCGCTACATTGCCTTTCGTGCCCGAGAACGTCATGAATACTCGCGTTTGCCCCGAGACAGGGAAACTCGTGCAAAAACCTCCCGGCCGTTTGCCCGAACGGTCTTCCGCCTCAATCCATCGATCTGCCAACGCCTTTTCGGCAAAAGCCGCCATGTCGGGACTAAATCGTTCGAAATGGCGCACGATAAATTGCGCCGCTTCATCGTAAGAAACGGTTTCCTGCGCGGACGCAATCGGTGCGTTCACGTCATACCACGACAACCGATCAATGCCGAGAAGCTTCGCCTTTCGATCAAAGAATGCGACATACTTGTCTTTCTGTTTGTCGATCGCCGACCACATCGCGTCGAGCGTCTCCGCCTTCATCCGATTGATGTCGAGCGGTTCCTGCAGCACCGAATGCCAACCGCGATGCTTATACAAATTCAAGCGGAAACCGGAAATGTGATTCAGGGCTTCCGCACACAAATCCGCCGCTTCTTCCCAAGCATTCGTATACTTCCGAAACATTTGCTTCCGCACTTCGCGGTCGCTGTCTGCCAGCCGATTATCCAACTGGCTGATCGAAAGCGTCTCCTTTTTTCCGTCTGAATCGACTTCAATGTTCATCTTGCCCACAACGAGATCGTACAAGCCCGACCATGCCTCATATCCGTCTACTTTTAAATCATTAATGAGCGCTTCCGTTTCCGGCGATAATTTCTCAACCGCCCTCCGCCGCTTTTCTCTCAACGCGAAAGCGACTTCGCGAAAGCCATCCTTCTCAAGCAACAATTCCCATACGGAATCGTCAATTTCAGCGAGCTTCGAATCAAGTGTCGTCAGCGTCGTCGCCAATGCAGCGTTCATCTCGCGAAGGGTCCCTCTTAACCGAACCGCCCGGCGATCATTCACGTTTTGCGCGACAAGACAGCTGACAAACGCACTGCTCTCGTGCAAACGGGCGCTCACATTTTGCGCCTCCGTCAGGACATCGGCCAACCCTTTCGCTTGATCGGCACCGGTCGGCACCTTCAAATCCGCCGTTCTTACATCGAATTTCTTTAAATCGGCCGACAATTGTTCAAGAAAACGCTTGAACGCTTCCGAGCCGCTGCCTCCTGGAAACAGCGGCTCAAGGTCCCACGTCGGCTGTAAATTTTTCAAACGCACGGAAATCCTCCTTTCAATGTATACGCCTTCATTATACGGAACTTTCCGAAAATGTTCGAGCCCTACACGGTTGTTCGCGTTCTAAATTTCGCGGTCGCTCATAAAGTGATTGTGACTCTCATTAGAACGACTTGGCGAACTGCTTGCTGCACGTTGAGGAAGGAATCGACAAAAAGGAGGTAAGGCATGTCCCAGACGGATCTGCCGAAAAATGAAAGCGGTGACACGCCGGTAAAGAAGCCATTCCCGGCAAACGAGCGTTTCGTTCATCGGACCGTCGACGCTTCGGGGAAGATCGTGAAGACCATCTCGGTTTCGGAAGGATTGCAAGAAGGGAGGCAGTAAAAAAAGGCACGCCCGCCGCGAATGAACGGCGGGCGTTAAAGCTATTGTTTTTGAGCAATGATCTCCATCGAACCGACATATCGATTGGAAACATTATATTTCACCACACGAAAGTCGAGTTGCTGCAACACCGTTTTCATTGAAGCGAACGAAAAATAATGGATATGTTGCGTCGTACGCCACATCGGGTTTTGATCTTTCAACACTTTCGCAGTCGCGCTTTCGAAATTCGGCGTTGAAATCCACAAAACCCCTTGGGCATTCAGCAAGCTTTTCGCTTTCTTCAGAACTTGAACCGGGTCGGTCACATGCTCGATAACATCACCCATGCAAATTACGTCAAAGGTTTGGTCGGTTTCGAAATCTTCAAAGCCGACGGCTTTAATCGGAATGCCGAACGTTTCCGAAACGGCTTTCGCATAACTCGGCCGTATTTCAATGCCTGTCGCCTGAAAATGCATTTCGTTCGCCACGGCGATCATTTCACCCGAACCGACGCCCACTTCCAACAACTGATTCCCCGGTGCGTATGGAAGAATGTCGTTTAAAATTCCGCTCATTGTTGGGAAATAATGTTGCCTCGGCGCCTGATAGTGCCCGGGATTACTCGCCGACAAAACACCGCTCAAATCGTTGGGATACCTTTCTGTATATATATGATGGCATTCGTCGCAATACTTCCATGTTTTGATCGGATCGAACCCTGGTACGAATCCGATATCCGTAATAACATTGTAAACGGAGTGCGTTTGTCCTTGGCGGCGGCACAGTGGACATTCTTCCGTTATGTGTTGAACGGCCTTTGTATATTCGAAATCATGATGCGGGTGGTCTGCGTTGGTCAAGCGGCGTGCCAGCCTTGAATCACGCAAAAACGCGTTTTTATGCGAACGCTGCGCATCTTCAATTTTCCCTTGCCTGTTATAAATTTCCCCGAGCCGATAATAGGCTACCGGACCGTAATAGTCGTCGGCGAGACATTTCAAATAACACGTTTCGGCCGAAACATCGTCTGTATTGCGAAGATGCTTTTCCGCAAGCTCGAATTCATTCTCTGGATGCATGCTGAAAACCTGCCATTCGTTGATGTGCTTGCACCCATTCATGGTTCGGCTCATATCCAAGCTGAACGAGCAAATGGCCCGCCACATGTTCGAAAGCGGAAAGGTCGTCCCGCGTAAATTCGTTCACCCACTTACCGGTAGCACGTTTATGAATCTTCTCGTTGACTTGCACCGTGCTCGATTCTTCCGGTTCATATCCGCGTTTCACGCGAGTATGATTCAAGACATCGTCGCTCCACGGTTCATCCAAAAATGCAAGCACTTGTTGCATTGTCTTCATCGGTTCATCTACAAGTTCCTCGTACCTTACTACTTTCACTCTGTCTTTTAATTGCGGACTTTCCGCGTCTTGCAACGCTTTCGATACCACCTGCACCCAGTACGTTGCAGCATTCAAAACGTCTTCCACATACCAAAGTTTATTACCGTCGATACCGGTCCAATTCATTTTTCGCAACGAGTTAACGACGTCTCTGCCGTCCCTGATGACATGGATGAATTTCGCTTTTGGAAACATGTCACCGAGTTCGTTCATGATTAACACGTTATGCGGAGTCTTCTCGACTACGCGGGAAGCATTCGATTGTACCCTGAACTTCTCGAAAAACCGTTCGACCAACAATGCAAAGGATGCGCTTATGTCGCTGCGTTCAAGACTGTATGCTTTCATGATGTCTTGCTGGACAAGCGTTTGTTGATACAAATTCGCCACGGCCGGAAGCAGTTTAAACTCAGGTCCCGAGCAAAGATGGGGATGGGCGTTCAGCATCACCCGCAACAAAGTCGTCCCGGAGCGTCCGGCTCCACCAATAAATACCGGTGCATCTCGTCTATCTTGCTGTCGTTGTACCAACCTTTTCCCTCCTGACAAACTATATAGCTTTCAATTCGGTTTCTATCAAACTTTCAGCCGTTTTCAGCCATTCGCTGTCGGCATAGTGCTGCTTAGCCATTTCGCATAATTGCGCGGCTTCTTCACGGTTGCCGATCTCATAAGCCGTTTCGATCGCGGATTGGAAAATTCGAAAATCATAATAATCCGCAGACAATGCGATGACAGAAAACTGAAGAGCCTCTTCATACAAATGTTGCGCCTTGAAAATTTTGATTAAATTGACGAACGTCGTTTTTCCGTAGTTTCCTGTATCGTTTCTTTTCAAGTAAACGGCTAACGCCTTTTCTTCACGGCCCCTGGCATACAATTTATCAGCCAGCGCCAGTTGGAGTTTCCGGCTCAACTGCTCGCTTTTCTCAACAATTTCATCGACCAGCCGGTCTTGTTTCAATACGAGGCAATGTTCCAGAAAATCTTCAATCGCTTTTGATTGCTCATCATCCCACACGGGTGAAAGTTCACCATTCCAAAACTTCATGACCGGATGTTTCGAAAGAATCTCTCCCATGACTTCGTTGACGAGCTCAGCTTTTTCGGCTGCAAGCGCCGTAATCAATATTTCGTCTGTGCTGATCATGTAGCGTGCAAGCAGCAAAGGTTTAACGGCTTCGTCTCGCAAGTAAGCGATCGCTTCTTCGTAATTTTTTTCGACGAGCGCATGTTTCAGCGACAATAGTTTCGTCACAGCTGAATCGCTTCTCAGACGGTTAATGAATGACGCTGCGGTGTCGGTCTGCCCCATTATGATCAGGAGATTGCAGAGGTTGATCCGGTCGTCCTCTGTATCGGCGAGACCATTACGGTCAATGAAGTCGATCACTTCTTGCGCAGGATTGTTTTGACCGAGTATATCCAATAAAAAATATTTCGTTTCCAAATGGTTCGGATTAAAGTTTAATGCCGTTGCAAAGCTTCGAACAGCCTCCTGATTATCCCCTTCAAATTTATAGATTTGACCTAATAAATAATACGGGGCAAATTTCAAGGCGTCGACGCTTTTCATGGTAAAGTAGTTCGACATGTTCCCCAGCATTTGGATGAGAACGCTCTTCGCGTCATCCATTCGATGTTGGCTCAAATAGATGCTTGCCTTATGAACAACCAAATCCGCGCCTTTCGTCCAAATTTTCTCGGCGTCAGCGATCACCTTCAACGCCTCTTGTTCGCGGCCGAGTTTCGTGAGAATCTCGATGATCCCAATCAAACAGAGCTGGACCCACGAAAAATTATAATCGTCGATCATCGTGAATGCTTTCTTATACATTTCAAGGGCTTTCTCGTGATTACCTTCAATAGTAAATTCGTTTCCGAGATTAAAGTAATCGAATCCTGAATCGGCTTTTTTCAATTCGGCTTCAATCAACGGCGTGTTTCGGGAACTCTTGTTCTTTTCTTTGATCACCTTGTTCATGTACCCAGTATGATAGATGACAAGATCCGCACGATCCGTCTTCATTACGCCATTTTTGACGACAACTTGCTCATGAATCGAACGTTGAAATTTCACGTTTTCGGCATTCCTGTACAATCTCGTATGATAATGTTGAAAAATCTTCTCGCCGAACGTGCCGCAAAAATTGTAAATCACCGGAATAAGACAGTGAATTTCATTAGAAATATGCCGCAACTGTTCTTTCACTTGTTTCAAGTTGTCCGGTTCAACGTATTCGTCAGCGTCGAGCACAAGAATCCATTCTCCCGATGCTTTTGATTGGGCAAAATTGCGGGCTGCGGCAAAATCGTCGATCCAATCAAAATGATGAATGTTGTCCGTAAATCGACCGGCGATTTCCAGCGTACGATCTGTAGATCCTGTGTCGACGACCACAATTTCATCTACGTGACCCTCAACCGAATTCAAACACCGCTCGAGAACGTCTTCTTCGTCTTTCACGATTATGCAAAGTGATAATAATTTATTCAATCCCACTCACCTCATAGCATTATTTAAAAAAACATCGTGCGCACACGATCCTTTTTTAAATAAACTCTCTTATACGATGTATAAGAGAGTTTATGTTGTTACTAGCGGAGAAGCTGAAGAACGCCTTGCGGCAGTTGGTTGGCTTGTGCCAACATCGCTTGAGCCGCTTGGTTCAAGATGTTTTCTTTCGTGAAGATCATCATTTGCTTCGCCATGTCAACGTCTCTAATGCGGGATTCAGCAGCCGTCAAGTTTTCCGTCGACGTACCGAGGTTGTTGATCGTATGTTCAAGACGATTTTGTAATGCACCAAGCTTTGCTCTTTGTGTGGAAACGTCTTGAATGGCCGCATCGATCGTAGAGATCGCTGCGTTTGCAGAAGCTTGCGTAGTCAAACTGATGGATCCAACGCCGAGCGTCGAAGCATCCATCGTACCGATCGTAAAGGCAATGTTTTGGCTGATATTTGCACCAATTTGCAAGGTAATACCTGTTGTAGCAAACGAACCGTCGAGCAAGTTCTTTTTGTTAAACTGCGTATCAGAAGAAATTCTCGTAATTTCCGCACTCAACTGGTCCACTTCTTCTTGGATTTGTTGACGGTCGGAAGTGGTGTTCGTATCGTTCGCTGCTTGTACAGCAAGCTCACGCATACGCTGAAGAATGCTGTGCGTTTCGTTCAACGCGCCTTCAGCCGTCTGGATCAAGGAAATGCCGTCTTGCGAGTTACGTGTTGCTTGTTCCAAACCGCGGATCTGCGAGCGCATTTTTTCAGAAATCGCAAGACCTGCAGCATCGTCAGCAGCACGGTTGATCCGGTAACCGGAAGACAACTTCTCCAAAGACTTTTGAACAGCAGAATTGTTCTTGACCAACTGATTGTACGTGTTCAAAGCAGCAATGTTGTGATTAATTCTCATTGCATATACCTCCATGTTTTGTTTGACTTTCGGACACGTCCTTGTGTCCGAGCCCGTGATTAAAGCGACATTTCGACAAATTGTGTTTTCACGGCATCGGAGCCATCCCTGTCTTCCCGGGTTTCGACAATGACGGCATGAAACCAATTGGTTCACTTCTTTTATCGGTCGATAGCCCAAACAGTTTAGCGGTTTCGGAAAAAAAACTTGGATTTTTTGCAAAATCGCTTTTTTTTATTGAATTTTCCTTTGAAATTCGGCATACTAAATGTGATATAACGTTTTTCAAATCGGTTTCATGCAATCGGACAAGTTTCGTCCGTTCTTGATTTTTTTAGGAGACAAGTTGAAAGGGGGAACGACAAATGGCATTTGTTATTACATCGCCCTGTATTGCGGAAAAATCCGGCGAATGCGTGGAAACATGCCCCGTCGATTGCATCCACGAAGGAGAGGACATGTTTTACATTGATCCGGACGTTTGCATCGATTGCGGCGCCTGCGAGGCTGTTTGCCCTGTCGAAGCGATTTATCCTGAGGAAGAAGTACCGGAAGAAGAACAAGAATTTATACAAATTAACAGAGACTTCTTCGAATAAGAACAGAAAAAAAGAAGCGTCCGCCGTACTCGTTGAACGGCGGACGCTTTTTTGGAATTTACGCTTGTTCTGCGGATTCGGCCAAGTCTTGAAGCGGGACTTCGAATTCATCCTCCGGCGCCGACGTCCGATGTACCGTCGCCGTACTTTCCATCGAATCGACAGTGTCGATCCAAACGAAAGAACCTCTGTATGTCACCTTCACTTCTTCTTCAGTCCCGATAATTTCTAGTGCTCGTTTGGCATCCATGTGTATCCCTCTCTTTATTTGTTCGTGTTATAATTTTTCAATTCCATTCCGGAACGTCTTAAGTTCACCTGATAGTCGATATCCACTTTCGCCCGGGCGAAAGCATTGTTCCAGTCAACGCGGTTCCAAATCTCGGGATGATAAGCTCTCACATATGCGCCGATGTTCAAGATGTCCGTCTGATTCTTTTGCAGCAAGCGGAACGTTTGCATCGATTTTTTTTCAAGTTGACTTTCAATACTTTCCGTCACCTGATTTTGCGTCTCCGGATTTTCTAAATCGATCGGGAAGTTCGACTCGGTAAGAATCGCATCCATGATTACGTCAATTTTGATGGTCACTCGGCCGTCTTCCATCTTAAAATCATAGGTTGTTCGTTCCAAAGCCGGGCGCACGGTGGCCAAACGTTTCCTCCCTTCGATCGAAAAAGTGAAAGTGCCTCCTCCGGCACGTTTCGATAACCGTAAATAGTTGGACATTTGCTCATTGTTTAAGGTTCCAACCATTCGGTCTCCTTTGAAAGCGGCAAGTCCGGTGACTTTGATTCCTTCATCGTTCGCCTGTGCTACTGTAAGCATCGCCGGTTGGCGGGAAGTATTTGATAAACCGACGTAAAATTGACCGAGCGTCAAATTTGGGTAAATGCCCATGCCGATGCCGTTTTGAATCATCGTCGTCATAAAATCCGCCGGTACTTTTTCCAACTGGGTATTGACGTTTAACAAATCAGACGCTGCTCCCTCCTCTACAACGACTGGATAAATCAAGCGGCGAAATTGCGGCATTCTTCTCAAGGCATCGATCGTATCTTGCACCCCTCCGCGCGCTACCCGCTCCCCGAACGCGATGATGGACGTTTGTCCGAAAAACAGTTCGTGATTTACGCGAAACTGTATCTTTTCCACTGCTTCGTTAAACGATCGGCCGGAGGCACTGATGACGCGAAACGAACTCCCCCCGCCTCCTCCGCCGCCGCCCCCGCCTTGCCCGCCGCTGCCGGCAATCTGCAGAGGGATCGGGATTTGCACAGAGACGAGCAGTTGTTTCTTTTTCGTGTAATCCATTGCAATGGCCGCGACTACTGTTCGATCTTCAATTTCCCGTTGATCCCAGCAACCGGTAAGGAGCAGCAAACAAGCAGCAAAAACAAGCGGCACTCGCGATAATTTAAGAGCTTTCATGAGAGTTCCCGCCCTTCCCCTGTTTTCTGACAACCGCCAACAATAGCATCACAACCGGCAGCACAAACGCGATCAAACCGACATACCCGATGAACGACAGCCAGCGGAACAAAGCATACACGCTTTGCGGAAGCAAGGAAACAATAAACACGATCGGAAGAACGAACACGGCGATCCATTTGCGCGCCTTATCTTCTTTTTTCGTAGGCAAGCATTGGGCGGCGGCAAAACAAGCCCCGTAACATAAATTTCCGACGGTCGTAAAAACCGCAACGACCCAAACGACGACAAACCCCGACTCAACGCGTTGCAGCAAAAACAAGCGAATGTCGCTTGACTTGATCAATTCCAAGGTCGGCCATGTCAAATGCTGCAACTCCTCAAATCCGAACACTCCGACAGAGGCGAAAACGATCATCACGTAACTTAACACCGGCAGTCCGATGCCGGCAGCAGTCGCGCGCGTATTGTCTCCGCGTTGTACGAAAGCCATGAACAGCAGCATGACCGACAAACCTTGATAAGCAAAAATCTGAGTGCCGACGCTCTTCACAAAAGCCAGCCAGTTTACGGAAATCAATGGGAGCATGTTCGTCAGATGAATGTTCTGCATCGTCAAAAAAGCAATCAGCACGAGCGGCACGATGATCAACGGCAGCAACAATTCATTGAAACGGGCGACCACTTCGACTTCAACCATCATGTAAAAAAAAACGGTGAACAGCAAGGTGCCGATGATTACTTGAATCGGCGTATTCGTTAAAACCGCGCTAACGATCGTTTCCCCAAACAGTCGCGTACTTGTTATAGCCATCGCCAGCCAAATCGCGATATAAAACAGCGTTATAGGCAGCCCGATGTATTTACCAACCGTCTCCGATTTTTTCACACCGAGCAAATCGCCGATGTATTCGACGAACGTTTTCCCTGGAAAACGCAAGGCTAACCTTGTTATCGCCCAAGTGACAAGGAAGGCGAACAATCCGCCGAGCAATGTCGCGATCCACGCCGCCTGATGCGCCTCCTCGGATGCTTGCCGGGGAAGCGTCAAAACCCCTGCGCCGATTAACGTGCTTGTGATGAGCGCCATTTGTTGGCGGGAAGTAATGACAAACTTCGTGCTTTCCTCTTTTGGTTCTTGACTGATCTGACTGTTCACGTTTCGATTAGCCATTGTTTTTTCCACCGCCTGACTTGTCCGGTTCCATCCGCTTTTCGTCGTCGGGACCGATCGTGATCGGACGTTTCGGCATCCATTGCAAAGGAGCCCGCCAAACAAAGTCCTTCATGTCGGTGAAATGACTCGGTGATACCGGTGAAATGTAAGGCACGCCAAACGACTTCAACGTGCAAACGTGAAGCAAGATGCCAAGCAAAAACAACATCATCCCGTACAAACCGAAGGTGCCTGCGGCGATCATCATCGGAAACCGCAGCAACCGGATGGTGATGGATGCCGCATAGCTCGGCGACGCAAACGAAGCGATGGCCGTCAACGAAACGATGATAACCATGAGCGGACTGACCAATCCCGCTTGCACCGCGGCTTGACCGATAACAAGAGCACCGACGATACCGATCGTCGGTCCGATGATGCCAGGCAAGCGCACGCTCGCTTCTCGCAAAATTTCCAAAGAAACTTCCATGAGCAATGCTTCCACGATCGACGGAAAAGGTACAGTGGCCCGCCCGGCCGCAATCGCGATGGCAAGGTCCGACGGAATCATTTCCGGATGAAACGACGTGAAAGCAATGTACAGCGAAGGCGCGAACAAAGCGAGAAAAATACTGACGAGCCGAATGAGGCGAACGAAGGAACCGATCCAAAACCGTTCATAATAATCCTCGGGACTTTGATAAAATTGCGAGAAAATCGCCGGGGCGATCAAGGAAAAGGGCGAGCCGTCGACCAAGATTGCCACTCTGCCTTCCAATAAATTACCGACGACTTTGTCCGGCCGCTCCGTATTTTGAATCGTCGGAAACGGCGACCAGTGATTGTCTTCGATGAGCTGCTCAATGTAACCGCTGCCGACGATTCCGTCGATTTCAATTTTATTAATTCGTCGCTCAACTTGTTTAACGAGGTTATCTTCGCACACCCCGTCTATGTAAAATACGGCAATATTCGTGTTGGTCCGTTCGCCGACGGTGAAATTTTTCACACGCAAATCAGGATCTTTCAGACGAAGACGCACAAGGGCGGTGTTTACGCGCAACGTTTCCGTAAATCCTTCTCTCGGCCCTCTAACTACGGCTTCGGAACGAGGCTCATCAACGGTTCGATGTTCCCAGCCTTTCGTATTCGCTCCAAACGCCTGCTCGTTCCCGTCGATGAAAATCGCGGTATCCCCATTGAGCACGCTCCGAATCGCTTTCCTCATCTCATTCGTTTCGCTTAATTCGTTGATCGTCAAACTGTACTTTTTCAATAACTCGACGAGATCTTGTTGTGTGACCGGTTCCGTCGGGTCCTCCGAACGAGTGTCGAGCTCAAGAGATTGGATGATGTATTCGTCAATGATCGCTTTATCAGCAAGACCATCGATGAAAACGGCCGCCGCGGCGAAATTTTCTTTTCCGCCGATGTTGAACCGACGAATGACGAGATCGCCCGTATTTTTGCCAAGGATCTTTTGCACCGACTTAATATTCACGTCCAAATCGGCGTCGATCTTATCCTCAATGGCGTTGATCTTGCGGTCGGCGGCTTCCTTGAGCATTTTCTGTTTGCGAAATTCCTTCAATTTGATACCCTTGCGGAATTTATGCATGAGGACACCTTCCTTCTGTGCGACAATCGGCTCTCGTTATATTTTTTCAAAAACCGGTCTCATTATGCGTCATAGTTTTGCCGGCTGCTCCTTTCATGTAAAATGATCGTATTGAGTTTTCTAATGTGGCAAGGAGGAAATGCACGTGCACAATCAAGGTCCCCCGATTCATCCTTATTTAGCCCTATTCATCGGGGTTACCGCCGTTTCGACTTCCGCCATATTCGTGAAATTGTCGACAGCGCCGGCATCCGTCATCGCCACCTACCGGTTGGCATTCACCGTCTTGCTTATGACGCCGTTCATGGCTTCCCGTGTCGCCGAATTTCGCCGCATCCGAGCGCGTGATGCCTGGTTTTGCACCGCGTCCGGTGTCTTTCTTGCCTTTCATTTCATCTTTTGGTTCACTTCGCTCGAATATACAACGGTCGCGAGTTCTGTGGTCCTTGTTGCCTTGCAGCCGATTTTCGCATTCATCGGTACGTTCATTTTTTTCGGAGAACGGCTTACGCTGCGCTCCGTGATCGGAGCGTTGCTGGCCATCGCGGGCAGCATTGTGATCAGTTGGGGAGACTTCGCTTCGAGCGGATCGGCGCTTTGGGGGGACTTACTGGCGATCATCGCCGCCGTCATGGTCACCGTATACTATTTGTTCGGCCAAAATGTCCGGCAGCGGCTTTCACTCATGGCCTACACGTATTTTGTCTACGGGATCGCCACTGTCACGTTATTTTTATATGATTTCGCACTTGCTCGTCCGCTGGCGGGCTATCCGACAGAAGACTGGCTGATCTTTCTCGCTCTCGCGCTCTTTCCGACCTTGATGGGTCATACAATTTTCAATGGGATTCTCAAGTGGGTGAGCACGTCCGTTGTGTCGACGAGCATTCTTGGCGAACCTGTTGGGGCAACGATTCTCGCTTATTTCATTCTCGGCGAAGAAATTCGTTCGTTTCAATGGCTCGGCGGTTCGATCATCTTACTCGGCATTTATGTGTTCCTAAAGAACTCGCCCAACAAAAGGAAGAAAGCGAAACAACCGCGAAGCGCTTGAAGGGGAAACCGCTGCCGGTCGAATCCATAAAAAAAAACAGCGGACCGGTGAGAGTCCGCCGCAGCGCCTTTTACATCATTAAAACAGCACTAGCAATCCGTTCGCCGTAAAAGAAAAAGAATGACAAGACGGCCGCCAAGGCCAAATAAAGCACGAGCACCTTCCATTTCGTCGACGCGGGAGCTTGGTAATACGTTTTCATCCGCTCAAGTTCCTTCTCCATCCGCGGAATCGCGGCTTCCGCCTCGGCGATTTTCGCTTTCAAATCGTCATACTCCGTCGACATCCCGTCGAGAAACGCTTCCTTCTTCCTTTCGTATTCCAAATCGATTTCCAGCCGTTTTCGCTTCAGTTTCTTTTCGTCCTGCAAAAACGGGATCAAGAATCCGGAGCGTTCCTTAAGCTCCTCCTTGAGTTCGCCGATTTTCATTCGCACTTGGCGCAAATGGAAAAACCGCACGTCGCTGTTCAGGACCGGATCCGGCATTCCACCTTCGTCGATACGCATGAAGAACAGTTCTTCGAGCATTTGCCTCAACTCGCCGAGATAATTGCGATGACGCTGTTGCATGTACCGGATTTGCTCCGCCTGGAAATTCTCCCGCGCACGATTCCACCACGTAAAAAAGCCAAACAATAAAATAAGAATCAAGATTGCGCTTGGTTGCCAAAACAGCAAAGCAGCCACCGCCAACAAGCCGAGAAACCAAATTTTCGTAGAAAGCACACCGACAATGCGTCCGCCGTCGAGCGGGGAAACGGGAAGCAGGTTAAACAAATTCAGCAGCGCGCCGAGATAAATCATGAGTCCCCAAACCGAATCGTGGGTCCAGGCATACAAAGGGACCGCCGGCAAAAATGAGAGCAAGCCGGCCAACGGACCGCCGTAGGCGAGATAAGCTTCGTCAGCCGCGTTTTTCGGTCGTTCCTTCATAGCGATTGCAGCACCGAGAAACGGAATGAAAATCGCCGGCGAAGTGGCTATCCCTTTTTGTTTCGCGGCAACGAGGTGCCCCATTTCGTGAACGAACATTAAGTAAAGCAAGACGGCCGCGAATTTCCAGCCAAAGAAGACGGCATACGTACCGAGCGAAATCGCCAGCGAAATGAACATCGAAGCAAATTTCGTAAATTTCAACAAGCCGATGACCCATTTCAGTTTCGTCAAGATGAGCAACCCGATCGTCGCGAGCGCAGCTCGGAATCTTCCTGAATTCTTTTTCGTTTGTTGTTGCGGCATGGGCATCCCCCTGTTCAACTTATACCATTACGTAAAGGATAGAAGAATTTGAAACCGGATTCAACATTTAGACTTCCATCATTAACTATGTTACGATCAAACCTGTTTCATTCATAGAAAATCCGGGTAAGTTCACTATGCAAATCCAATCCCGGAAAAGGAGCCGAACATGTACGTAACCTTCCACGAACGAGAAAAACGAATGATTCTCGAACGAATTCAGCGTTACTTTCTCGAGGAAAGAAACGAAACCGTCGGGGAGCTCGCCGCCTTGCAATGGTTCGATTTCATTACGGAACAGATCGGGCCCTATTATTACAACCAAGCGATCAAAGACGCCCGGTCCGTCGTCAATGAACGGATCACCGCCGTAGATGAAGACCTGTTGAGCTTGCGGCGCCCCGTCGAGGAATAGATGGGATGCAAGAGAGGAGAAAGATTCATGAGTCAACAACTAAGAAAAGCTGTCGAGCGAAAGAAACAAACTTATATACAACGATTGTTGGATGCGGGCATTTACAAATCGGGCAATTGCCAATTATATGAATTGACGTTAAGCGAATTGGAAAAGGAATACGCGGTGTTGCAAACCGAAAGCAATCCTTCGTAACCGAAGCGGCCGAATAAGTTAGACTTAGGTTGGGCAAAATCGCACATGAAATGATTCGGTCAGCAAAGGACAGGAGGGTCGTTATATGATAAAAAAATCAAGCCTGCTCGCGGCAGCAGGAATCGTTTTGACGCTGACCGCCTGTGGAGGCGGCAACGACAACGCGAATGAAGGCGGCGGAGCCGCAACGGAGTCAAGCGCCGCTAAGGCCATTTATGAAAAAAATTGCGCCAGCTGTCACGGAGAAAATCTTGAGGGCGGCATCGGGCCGAGCCTAAAAGCGATCGGAAGCAAGTTGTCGAAAGAAGAAATTCTCGCGCAAATTAAAAACGGCGGCGGCGGAATGCCGGGCGGGCTCATTTCAGGCGAGAAAGCAGACAAAGTCGCCGAATGGCTCGCGTCGAAAAAATAACCTGCCGAACGCGGCAGGTTCTTTCATGGGGGGAATCCAATGATTCGGACTTTAGCCGTAACAAAGGAAGACCAGTTGATTCACCAAGTCCCGCTCGAAAGGCTGAACGACCCGGATATCGCCTGGTACTGGGTCGATTTCAACGAGCCGAGCGAAGAAGAAACCCGGCTGTTGAGCCGTTTTTTTCGCTTTCACCCGCTCGCCGTCGAAGACTGCATGCATATCGTGCAACGGCCGAAAGTCGACTTTTACGACGGGTATGCGTTTATCATCCTGCACGGCCTTGATCCGAAAGACTTGTCTCCGATGGAAGTGGATTTGTTTGTCGGCGACCGCTTTATCGTTTCGTTTCATTTCGAAGCGCAAAAGGATTTGCATGAAGTGCGGCAGGACATTTTAAACAAAAAAGAATGGTCCGGCTTCGGTCCGTATCATGTTACGCACTTGATCATGGATCACCTCGTGGACGGTTATTTCGCCCCTGTCTATCAAATTGAAGACGAATTGAACGAGATTGAGAGCCGCACGAAAACGGAGCCGATGAAAGTGTTGATGGAGCAATTGTTTGCCACCCGCAGCGATTTATTGAGACTTCGCCATACCATCGTGCCGATGCGAGATTTGTTATATCGCATGCTCGGATCGCAGAAATTGCCGGCCATCCAAGAAAGACGCGCCTATTTCACCGACATTTACGACCATTTGCTGAAACAGGCGGAGATGATCGAAGCGAACCGCGAGATGACTGCAGACATCCGCGACAGCTATTTGTCCTTAAACGCCAACCGCATGAACACCGTTATGATGACGCTCACCGTCATCACCACCATTTTCATGCCGCTCACTTTCATTGCCGGCATCTACGGCATGAACTTTCAATACATGCCCGAGCTGACTTGGCATTATGGTTATTTTTTCATACTCGGAGTCATGGCTGTCGTCGGCGTGACCATGTATTTTTGGTTCAAACGGAAAGGCTGGTTTGACCGGTAGCATCGCTTAATTTTAACGTATACGTCTGTTTCTTCTTGCAAATAATAGGTTCAAAACACCGCAAGGAGGCCGACTTTCATGGTACGAAACATCGCTGTGGTTTTCGCGCTCGTTGTCGTCGTGTTCGGGATTTCGCAACTGTTCAACACTCGCGAGGTTACAGGCGGACAAGTGACCGCCGCCTTCTCAGGCATCGACGCATCATGTGAAACGTGCAGCGTCAACTTGCACACCGCTCTGTCGAACATTATCGGCATCAAACAGACGCGCTTCGATCGCTCGAAACACGTATTAACGGTTACGTTCAACTCGAGCGTCATGAAAGCTTCTTGGATTGCCCATTCCCTCGAAGCTGCGGGCTTTCATCCAAAAGACGTGGAAATCATCGAACAGAAACAAACCGGCTGACCCTCAGCCGGTTTTCGTTTGCCTTACTTCTTCACTTGTTCTTGCTCAAACAACACCTTGTATTCCGGATAGCCTTCCTTTTCCAAATCCTCTTTCGGTATAAACCGCAGCGCCGCAGAGTTAATGCAATAGCGCATGCCGCCTTTCTCCTTCGGCCCGTCGTTAAACACGTGGCCCAAGTGAGAATCTGCCCGTTTGCTTCTCACTTCCGTTCGAATCATTCCGTGACTCAAGTCTTCGGCTTCGACGACCGAATGCAGCCGCAGCGGTTTCGTAAAGCTCGGCCACCCGCAGCCGGAATCATATTGATCCTTCGAGCTGAACAACGGTTCTCCCGAAACGACATCGACATAGATGCCTTCGCGGGAAGGATTCCAGTATTCGTTTTCGAAAGGCGGTTCCGTCGCATTGTGCTGCGTCACTTCATATTGAAGCGGAGTGAGCTTTTTTTTTAACTCCTCTCGGGAAGGACGGTCATACCAGTTTTCACGAATAAACGGATCGCGGCCCGAGGCTTCGCGATAACGCTTGTAATGAAACGGGTTTTTCCGATGATAATCTTGATGATATTCTTCCGCTTCGTAAAAAGGTTTCGCCGGCAAAATTTCCGTGACGACCGGCTCGTTGAAACGGCCGCTTTGCTCGACTTCCCGCTTCGAGGCTTCAGCAAGCCTTTTCTGTTCTTCATTGTGATAAAAAATCGCGGTCTTATACGTTTCTCCACGGTCGGCGAACTGGCCGCCGCCGTCAGTCGGATCGATTTGCGCCCAATAAAGCGCAAGCAATTTTTCATATGGGAATATTTCCGGATCAAACGTAATTTGCACCGCCTCGCGATGACCCGTTCCGCCTGCGCAAACTTCTTGATACGTCGGATTTTCGGTATGTCCGCCGGTATACCCGGAAACAATCTGATGAATGCCGGGCAATTCGTCGAACGGGGTGACCATGCACCAGAAACAACCTCCCGCGAACGTGGCCAACTGCTGGTTATCACTCATCTCTCTCACACTCCATTCCTTGCTTTTTCTATTCTCTCCATGGCGTCTTCCAATATCGACCGCGGACACGCAAAATTGATACGTTGAAACCCTTTCCCGGCTTTTCCGAATGGATCTCCCGCATTCAAGCCGACTTTCGCCTTTTCGACGAGCCATTTCTTCAAGTCCGGGTCACTCATCCCGAACTGGCGAAAATCCATCCAGCCGAGGTAAGTCCCTTCTGGTTTCTCCATCTTAACGCCGGGAACCCGATCTTGTAAAAAAGAATGCACGAATTCCGCATTTTTATCCAAATACTTGAGCAGCGCTTCCAACCATGCCTCCCCTTCCCGGTAAGCCGCCGTCATCGCCTCGATCCCGAACAAGTTGATGTGAAAAAAGCCTGATTTCGCTGCAGCATTCGTAAACTCACGATGAATCCGTTCGTCGCCGGCGATCGCAATCGAAGAAAACAGCCCGGCCAAATTGAACGTCTTGCTTGGCGAAATGAACGTGAGGCTCTGCGCGGCTGCTTCTTCCGACAACGAGTAAAACGGCGTATGCGCGCCTTTCTCATAGACAAGATCGGAATGAATTTCATCTGAGACAACAAAGATGTCATGTTTTATGCAAATCGCCGCTAGTTTGTGCAATTCTTCGGCCGTCCACACCCGGCCGACGGGGTTGTGCGGACTGCAAAGAATGATCATCCGTGTACGGGCGTCAATTTTATTCATCAAATCCTCAAAATCCATTTCATAACGGCCGTCTTGTTCTTTCAACGGATTTTCGACGACGTGCCGCCCTCGGTTTTTCACCGCACTAAAGAAAGGCGGATACACCGGCGGCTGAACGATAATGTGGTCGCCCGGTTTCGTGAACGCGTCGATCGCCAAATGAATTCCGGTCACCACCCCAGGCACCGTACTCACCAGCTGCGGCCGCACTTTCACCCCGAACCTGCGGTCGAGCCAACCGGTCACGGCCCGATGCATCGCTTTCGGCTTTCCCGGATACCCGTAAATCGGATGCTTTGCCCGCGCCGCGATCGCTTCACTCACCGCAGGCGGACAAGCGAAGTCCATGTCAGCGACCCACAAAGGCAAAACATCGTCGCTTCCGAAAATTTCCTTGTTATATTCCCACTTGATCGAATTCGTTCCTCTTCGATCAATCACTTCGTCAAATGAATAACTCATCGTCGACTCCCGTTCCTGAATATACGTTCAACTCCGCTCACAACCGATTCCACCAGCTCTTGCGCCGTGCCTTCCCGGCTCAATGTATAACCTTGACCCGCCCACAGCGACATATAATCCGGCAGATTCCGCTCCGCAGCCGCTTTACGAATCCCTTTCGTCAAGCTGTTCTGAATCGGATAAGCAGGCAGATCATCCTCATACGGCGCCATTTCTTCAATAAACGCGTTTCGGATGCCGCGCGCCGGTTTCCCGGAAAACGCCTTCGTCACAACCGTGCTTGTCTCGTCTCGCTTCAACAATGCCGCGCGATGCGGCATTCGCGTCCCGCTTTCCTCACACGTGAGGAAAGCCGTCCCCATCTGCACGCCTTCCGCCCCGAGCACGAACGCCGCCGCAGCCGTGCGCGCATCCATGATGCCGCCTGCGGCCGCTACCGGCACGCTTACACGGTCGACGATTTGCGGAACGAGTGCCATCGTTCCGACCATCGCCTCCCCGTACGGCGCCGCGAACGTGCCCCGGTGCCCGCCTGCTTCGCTCCCTTGCGCGACGATCGCATCCGCTCCGCCTCGCTCAAGCTCAATCGCCTCGGCGACGGTTGTCGCCGTTCCGATCACGACCGTGCCGTTTTCTTTCAGTCGGCTGACCGTCTCTGCAGACGGAACGCCGAACGTGCAGCTGAAGACCGGCACACGCTCTTCGAGAAGGACGGCCAGCTGCTGTTCAAACGGCGGACCGTCCGTTTGAACCGCGCCAGCCTCTGTCTCCGTAACTCCAAGCTTCTGTCGATAAGCGGCCAACCGCTCCGCGCTTGCCGCGATTTTCGCTTCGTCGACGTCAATTGGCTCGGGAATGAACAAGTTGACCGCGAACGGGCGATCGGTCAGCTTGCGGACGGATCGAATGTCCTTCCGCAAATCTTCCGGCTTCATGTAACCCGCGCCCAACGTGCCGAGTCCGCCGGCCTCGGAAACGGCGGCCACGAGCTCCGGCGTTGTCGGACCGCCGGCCATTCCAGCTTGGATGAGCGGATAAGTTGTACGTACAAGTCGCTTTAAGCGGTTAGTTTCCCACATCGTGCGTCTCCTTTACGTTCACTCGGCAGTGAACCAAAGTTGAAAATCATTCAAAGCCATCGAAAGTTGTCCTTCATCGATTAAATAGAGCAAGTAGGCGGTCACCGCTGTTCGATAGAGCGTCCAAGAAGATACGCTGGTTGCCCGCACGTCGTGAGACAAGCAAGCAGATCGAATGATTTGCTCGTGGCTCATGCCTCCAGATTCGCTGCGGATGTGTTGTAATAGTTTATCGGCGATCGCCTTGTGAAAGTTAAGATTGAACTGCACAGTATCGCAAAAAGATTCTTCGAACCCGCCGTGGCCCGGCACAGCCCCCTTGCAGTCAACCGAGAGCAACTTTTGCAACGACTGAATGCCCTCACTGACATCGACCATAAAAGGAATGCGGTGTTTGATTAGCGTTTCTTTGGAAAAATAACCGTCGGCGGCGTAAAGGATGTCGTCGACGAGTACGCCGAGCTGGGCGTGGCTGTGGCCGGGCAAGTCTATGAGTTCAAGCCGCAGCCCCGCGACTTCTAACGTACCGGCATCGCATACTTGATCCACGCGGACCGGCGCGCCTTCCAAAAATTTATTGCGCATCGCTTCGGGCGGATTGACACCTTCGAATAAATAGAGCGGCTCCAGTTTCGGGCAGCGCATGATCGCTTCCTCGAAAAATGGAGCCAACGTGTACACTCCGATTTTCTTTTGCAAATGCGCGGCACCGCCGTAATGATCGGCATGAGCATGCGTAAGAAACAAATGCGTGCAAGGCAGATCGTGTTCATTCAAGACGCGCAAAACCTTTTTCGCGGCTGACGCATCGATCCCCGAATCAATCAATAAGCCGTACTTACCGTTTCTGACATAACCGATATTGACGGCATCGTGAAAGTAAAAACAATTGTCCGAAATTTTCTTGAAATTCATCGCGTATCCTCGCAAAGTTGTTATTCTAGATTTTACACGCCTCCACCAGCAGACGCAAGCAAAGGATTTCAAAAAAATTTCGCCGGAAACGATCACGGGTGACGTCGATTCGACTGCTCGCTGACACGATTTTCGGTTCGGATGTTGCCGAACGCGCTCTCATTTGTGCGTTTTTGCCGATTTCAGCCGTTCCGCTGAGCTGAATGAGGGGATGAACACGAGTTATCCACAGATTTCGATGTCGTTTGGAGCGA
>DASSOY010000089.1 GCA_035700025.1 Bacillales bacterium
TCGGCGATGTCACGCCGAGCCGCCCTCCCCATTTAGAAATCGCGAAGCGGAACAGCCGCGAAGCCGCGTACAGCCCGATGAGCGTCATAACAATCACACCGATGACACTTTTGATTAAATGGTGCATGACATAGTGGCCGATCTCATGCGCCATGACAAAAACAATTTCGTCGTCGCTCAACTTATGCAGCGTCGTATCCCAAAGGACGATGCGCAAATTCGATCCGATTCCGTTCACATAGGCGTTCAAAGCATTCGTTTCCGTCGATTTGTTCACCGTGTACACGTCGTCGGCCGGGATGTCTGCGCGATCAGCGAGATGCAAAATTTTTTCCTTCAATGCAGTATTTGGCATCTGGTGAAAATCATTGTACAACGGGTCGATAACGACCGGCTGGATAAACGTCATGAACAACGTAAAGGGGATTGAAATGAGCCAAGCGTAAAACCACCATCGTTTTGTCCGCCGCATCAACGCGTAAATGACCCAAACAGAACCGATCAACAGCAGCGTGTTGATCCAAAAGCTGATGACGTTGTCATGCATCCAATCGGAAAAGCTTTGTACCGATACGCCGTAAGACAACGAGATTTCATGGCGAATCCAATGAAGAGGAAACGAGGCCAGCCAAGTGACGATCGCCAATAGCAATACGTAAAAAATCGTATGTACCGTTGAGTTGCGCGTGAACTCACGGGAGCGGTTACGCATCCAAGCAGAAACGCCGAGCACCATGACAAACAGATAAATGCCCCATTCCATCGGCACCGATAAAAAATAGAGCCATTCTTGCAGGCGGGAATATTCGTGCGTAAGTTCCAGACGTTGCGGCGACATGAATAAAGACGGATCGGCCGCAGTGCCTTGAAGCTTTTCGGGCACGCCGACGGGTGCCGCCTCAAACAAATACCATGCCATCGCCAGGGCGTACAATACATACAACATGATGAATCCGTAAGCGGTTTTTTTCATAGCTTCCCCCTCAATCTAATCCGCGGGACGGACGGTGCTTGTATAAGGACATCCTGTTTTCATTGTAAGCGCACGCCGGTAAGATTAGAACAACCGCCGCCAATCGTTCTTTAAAAGAAAGAAGAATAGACAAATAAAACAAGCACCGAGCTAAGCACGACGAGGGTCAGATTGACGCCGGCATAGGCGGTTGCCATCGCGGTCGATGCACCGAGCACCCCAAACAGCCAATCGTCGTTGAAAAGGAACACTCCCGGGATAATCAACGCTCCGAGAGCAGCAAACGGAACATTTTTTAACATTTCCCGGAGTTTCGGCGGCAGCTTCTTCGCATCAAAAACGACAAGTGGCAGCATGCGCGGCACATACGTTACGACGGCCATGCCGATTATGATCCAGAGCAAAGGGACGATCATTGACGTTCACTTCCTTTCCAACACAACTCGACTCCGATCGAAGTGACCAACGTCGCGAGCACGATTGCCCAGCCTCCGCTCAAGAACATCGTAAAAAATGAACTTAACAGCGCAGCCGTTCCAGCGAGCACAACGACTTTGCGGTGCTTCTTCATCGAAGGCACGAGCAGGCCGATGAACATCGCATACAGCGCTATCCCCATGCTCTCTCGCAAAGCGCCGGGAAGCGCTGCGCCCGCGTAATAACCGGCTGCCGAACAAACGACCCAGCTTGAATAAGCCATTGTCACAAGCCCTGCCATATACGACGCCGTAATCGTTCTGCCGCTCGTTGCCGCAACCGAGAACGTCTCATCCGTGATGCCGAACGCGTACAACGCCTTGAGCCGCTTCGGATCGTCGCTTGACTTCTCATTAATCGTCGCGCTCAACAACAAATGCCGCAAGTTCAGCACGAACGTCGCCAATACAATCTCGACTGCCCCCGTGCCGATCGCGATAAGATTAAGCGCCATGAATTGCGCCGCCCCGGCGAACACAAACAAGCTCATCGCGACCGCCTCCACCAACGACAACCCCGTCGATTTCGCAAGCAAGCCAAATGTTAAAGCGATCGGAACGTAACCGATCGCAATTGTAAACCCTTCTTTAAGGCCGACGTGAAACATCGATGATTTTTTTATCGAAACACTCGGGTCCGGATTCATGTGCCATCACTCCAAGTTGCAATTACTTGCCATATTATAAGTATTGTATGCCTCGATGCTCGAAAACTCAAGAGTGAACCGAGCGGAGACGCCTTTGTGCTGATTATTTGCTGTTCAATAGGTCCTGCACTTTTTGTGCTGCATAGACAAACGAATTTCAACCGCGAAGATGATGCATCCTCTCGATGAAACTTTTCTCGCTGTTGCCGGGTTCAATAAGAAAACGTACGCCTTTGCGTGCAGATAGCGGGGTCAAAAATGAAAGCGCGTATTTATTGTATCTTGATCTTCTGTTTCGCGATCACCTTAGTGTTCGCCGGATGCCAAAGAGGTGAGAATTCTTCTTCCTCTTCGACCGACAGCGGGCGAAGTAAAGGGTTCAGCGGCGCTGAGATCGCCACCGATGAAGCGGCTGACCAAAAAAGCGCAGCGGAGAACGGCTTCGCAAGCAGGGATGCGTCGATGAACAAACCGCCCGGCGTATTATCAGTTGTCGATGCCGAGCGAATGATTATTTATACGGCAAATCTGGCAGTGACCGTCAACGATTTCGACGCTGCCGACAAACAAATGCGATCGCTCGTTTCCTCCTACGGCGGCTATGTTGTTCATTCATTTGTTTCCAACTCTGCCTCTGGCCATCCGACAGGAACGATTACGGTTCGCGTGCCTCAGCCGAAATTCACAGACTTTCTTGGCCAAGTCGAAAAACTGGCGAACGAAGTCGTCCGTAAAAATGTTCAAGGACAGGACGTCACCAAACAATATGTCGACTTGAGCGCTCGCTTGAAAGCGCAACAAGAAGTGAAAACACGGCTCGAATCGTTTTTGAAAGAAGCAGATAACAGCGAGGATTTGTTGAACATCTTCGATCATCTCGCCAACGTTCAGCAGCAGATCGAACAGCTGAAAGGACAAATCAATTACTTGCAAAATCATGCGGCTCTCGCGACGGTAACCGTCTCGATAACGGAATCAGACACCGGTCTTAAACCGAAAGAGGAATGGAACACTTGGAACAAAACAAAACAAGCATTCATCGATTCCCTCAACATGTTGATGAGTTTCGCCTCCAGCGTTATCGTCTTTCTCGTCGGCTATTCACCGGTATTGATCATACTTGCCGCCCTCGTCATACTTGGTCTCTGGCTGTTTAGAAAACTACGACGAAACAAAACCCCTTCTTAATAATCAGAAGGGGTTTTCGCTCGATTTCACGTGTTTCGCTTAGCTTTCCAACAGCAACGTTTCCGGATCTTCGATCATGTCTTTCACTTTTTTCAAGAAACTGACTGCTTCACTGCCGTCTACGATTCGATGGTCGTAAGATAAGGCGATGTACATCATCGGCCGAATTTCCATTTTGTTCGGCGTAACCGCGACCGGACGATGCTGGATCGTGTGCATGCCGAGAATGCCGACTTGCGGAGCGTTGATGATCGGCGTCGAGAGCAAGGATCCGAACACGCCTCCGTTCGTAATCGTAAACGATCCGCCTTGCAGTTCGTCCAATCCTAATTTGTTTTCGCGTGCTTTTTTCGCCAAATCGGCAATTTCTTTTTCGATGCCGGCGAACCCGAGACGGTCGGCGTTGCGAACGACCGGCACGACAAGTCCTTCATCCGAAGCGACCGCAATGCCGATGTCATAATATTTCTTAATCAAAAGCTCGTTGCCTTGAATTTCCGCGTTCAGCAACGGATACGCCTTCAAAGCGCCAACGACCGCTTTCGTGAAAAACGACATAAATCCGAGCCTGACACCATCATGCTCCTTCTGGAACTGCTCTTTCCGGCGTTTCCGCAAATTCATCACCGCGGTCATGTCGACTTCGTTAAACGTCGTCAACATCGCCGTCGAGTTTTTCACGTTCAACATTCGGTCCGCAATCGTTCTGCGGCGGCGCGACATTTTCACGCGTTCCACCGGCTTCTCCGCATCTTGCACCGGCGCTGCCGCTGCCGGTTGCTGCGGCTGTTGCGGCGCTTGTTGCGGCTTCCCGCCGCCTTGCTGGTGCGCCTGCACGTCCTCAGTGCGAATGCGGCCGAGCGGATCGCGCGACTGAACTTCGTTCAAGTCGATGCCCTTTTCTCGCGCGAGCTTGCGCGCTGCCGGCGTGGCGATCGGACGATCGCCGCCTTCGCTGCTTTCCTCCGCTTTTTCATCTCCGCCTTTCTCCTCGGCTTCTTGCTTCGGCGCTTCCGCTTTCTCTTTCTTGTCTTCGCCAGTCTCCGACGTTCCTCCGGCTTCTCCGCTTTCGTCGAGCATCGCGATCACTTCGCCGACTTCCACGTCGTCGCCTTCACCTTTTTTGATGTCCTTCAGCACTCCCGAACCTTCCGCGCTGATTTGCACGTTGACTTTGTCCGTCTCAAGCTCGACGATGTCTTCACCGCGCTCGACATACTCGCCTTCTTTCTTCAACCATTGCGAAATCGTTCCTTCGGAAATCGATTCTGCCAATTCCGGCACTTTTACTTCAATCATTTGCGGTTCCCTCCCGTTTCGAATTCACCCTGTGTCAAAGCGCTCGTTACAATGCGCTCTTGTTCTCTTTTATGAATGTCCGGTTCCCCTGTCGCCGGGCTCGATCTCCGGCGCCGGCCGATGTAATGAACGCTCGCCTTATCGGGCGCAACATCATTCAACAGCGGATGGACGTACGTCCATGCCCCCATGTTTTCCGGTTCTTCTTGCACCCAGACGATTTGCTCCAAGTTGTTGTAACGGCCGATCAGTTCTTTCATTTGGTCTTCCGGGAACGGATACAATTGCTCAACGCGGGCGATGTGGAGCCAATCGTAATCTTCATCGCTTTTTTCGATCGCTTCGTGCAAATCAATGGCCACTTTGCCGCTGCATACGACGAGCCGCTTCACTTTCGTTTTCTTCGTTCCGAGACCCGGTTGTTCAAGCACCGTCTGGAATTTGCCTTCAGCAAACGCCTTGCCCGGCGAAGCGACGTTTGGATTGCGAATGAGGCTCTTCGGCGACATAATGATCAACGGACGAGCTTGATCCTTGTTTGCGATTGCAGCCTGGCGGCGCAAAACATGAAAATATTGCGCGGCGCTCGTTAAGTTCGCCACCGACCAGTTGTTTTCCGCTGCCAACTGCAAATACCGCTCCAGTCGCGCACTCGAATGCTCCGGACCTTGCCCTTCGTACCCGTGCGGCAGCAGCATGACGAGGCTTGATTTTTGTCCCCATTTCGCCCGCCCTGCGGAAATGAACTGGTCAAAAATTACTTGAGCTGCATTGGCGAAGTCGCCGTATTGTGCCTCCCAAACGACAAGCGTTTCAGGAGCCGTAACGTTGTACCCGTATTCAAATCCGAGAACCGAAGCCTCCGACAACGGACTGTTGTGAACCGCAAATGAAGCTTTCGCCTCCGGCAACGCGTGCATCGGCGAGAATTTTTCACCCGTTTTTTCATCGTTCAGCATGATGTGGCGATGGGCAAACGTTCCTCTTTCCGTGTCCTGTCCGGTTAGACGAATCGGTGTGCCATCGGCGAGAATTGTCGCGAAAGCAAGCGTTTCAGCCAGCGCCCAATCGACTTTCTTGCCTTCTTCGAGCGCGTCTTTCCTTCTCTCCAAAATCCGTTTCAATTTCGAGTAAACGTTGAAGCCTTCCGGCCATTTCAATAAGTTTTCGTTAATCTTGCGCAATTTGTCAAGCGGGTACGCCGTCTCGATTTTCGCTAGACCATTTTTTACCGGCTCGGGAAGATCGAGTTCTTCGATTTCGCCTTTCCCTTGTTCTTTAATGTCATCAAACACCTTTTGGAAGTAGTCATGCGTCTCCTTGTCGAGGGCATCCACTTCCTCGTCCTTGATGATACCGGCTTTGACAAGCTTTTCGGCAAACCGTACCCTGACCGTCGGATGGTTGTTGATTTTTTCATATAAAAGTGGCTGCGTCGCCCGCGGATCGTCCATTTCGTTATGTCCGTATTTGCGGTACCCGACGAGGTCAATCAAAAAGTCTTTTTGAAAACGGCGCCGGTAATAATAAGCAAGATCAATGGCCGCCAAACAAGCTTCCGGGTCGTCGGCATTGACGTGAACGATCGGAATTTCATAGCCTTTTGCAAGGTCACTCGCGTATTTCGTTGAACGATCGTCAATGCTTCCCGTCGTAAAACCGAGCTGGTTGTTGGCGATAATGTGCACGGTTCCACCCGTGCGATAGCCCGGCAATTGACTTAAATTGAGCGTTTCGGCAACGATGCCTTCACCAGGAAAAGCGGCATCCCCATGAATCAAAATCGCGAACGACTCGTCAACGTTCTGCTTCGGCATTCCTTTCTCGCTCCGGTCTTCCTGAGCCGCCCTCGCATAGCCTTCAACTACCGGATTGACGAACTCCAGATGGCTCGGGTTGTTCGCAAGCGTCAAGTGCGCCAACGCCGTATTGTTCTCTTCGATATCGATATCCCGGCCGAGATGGTATTTTACGTCACCGGTCCAACCGTAGTTGATGCCTTTCGAACCTTCCGAAGGAATCAAGTCTTTGTTCGGCGCGTGGTGAAATTCTGAAAAAATGGCTCTATACGGCTTGCCGAGAACGTGGGCGAGCACGTTCAGTCTGCCGCGGTGCGCCATCCCGATCATGACGTTCTTTGCACCGTCGTGTACACCTGAGCGGATGATTTCGTCCAGCATCGGCACGAGCATATCAACGCCTTCGATCGAAAAGCGCTTTTGACCGACGAACGTCCGGTGCAGAAATTTTTCAAAACCTTCGACTTCCGTCAACCGTTTCAACAAGTCTTTCCTTTCTTCCGGGGAAAGATTGCGGTCGAGGCTGCCTGATTCAACGATTTGAGTCAGCCATAATTTTTCGTCGTCTTCATTCACGTGCCCGAATTCAAACGATATCGAACCCGTGTAAATTTCCCGCAATTTGTTGATCGCATCCAACCCGTTATGGACGTTGGCGGGAGCGTTTTTCCAGACGACCTCCGGCGGCAGCGCCTCAAGGTCGCTTTCCGTCAGTCCGTACTCTCCCGGATCGAGAAACCTCGTACTCGGTTTGCGGTCCTCATCGAGCGGATCGATCTTCGCCGCCAAATGACCGTGCGTGCGAATGTTTCTTGCCAAATTGACAGCGGCAACGACTTTGTTTAAATCGATGGACGGTACCGTTGCCGCTCCGTTTGACGCATCTCTGCGCTCTTCCGCAACCGGCGGCGCCCCCCACTGATCGAACATCTTCCTTAAATGGTCATCAACCGCACCGGGATTTTCACGGTAGCGGTCGTACATTTCGTTCACATATCCGAGATTAGGACCGTAAAACGATTCCCACGGTCCTCTTTGTTGTTCCCTGTTACCCGTGGTCATTCTCAAACCTCCAACTGTTGTTTAATAAACCTTGGCTGATCCGTTTACACTCGTAAAGTTTCCCTACCATCATACATATCATTTATGCAATCATACTTTGAAGAATAGGTCCGCTCCCTTCAATGTTGCATCCAAAAAACATTTTATCACAGCCGCGGAAAATATGCTTTAAATCGACACAGTTCCATAATCATGACATGAGCTTTCGCTCTATATGGAAAAGACAGAACATTTTATCCTGTTCTTAAATTTATGACCTGGTCGTATGATCTAATCATACGAAAATTCTTGACGATTCCCCCCTGCCAAACGATATAATAAGAATGACTTTGTAAATTATAGGACGCTTTACATCCTATTTCAAGGCAATGCAGAAGCATCCGCAGAGGAGGTTGTTAGATGAACTATGAGGAATTGTTGTTTGAAGCGAAAGACGGCGTGGCAACGATCACTTTAAACCGCCCGAAAGCATTGAACGCGCTCACGCGGAAAATGCGAAGCGAGCTGCTCGATGCACTGAACCATGCCGCGGAGGACGAAGAAATTCGTGCACTCATTCTCACCGGCAGCGGAAAAGGCTTTTGCGTCGGTCAAGACGTGAAAGAAATGTCCGAAGATTATGCGAAAGAAGGGCCGGAGCTCGGAAAACTCGTTGAGTCCGAATACATACCTCTCGTCAAGGCACTTCGTTCGATGCCGAAGCCGACCATTGCGCTCGTCAACGGCGTAGCCGTCGGCGGCGGTATGGCATTCCCGCTTGCCTGCGACTTCCGGGTAATAACCGAAAAGGCTTCGATGACCCCCGTGTTCGTGAATGTCGGAATTGCTCCGGATACCGGCGTTTCCTTCTTGCTCGGACGCGCAATTGGACATGCGCAAGCCATTGAGTTGTGCATGCTCGGAAAATCGTTGACACCGGAAGATCAAGTCAAAGCAGGGCTCGCAAGTGAAATTTATCCAACCGCAGAAGAAGCGGCCGACGCTGCGCGCGAACTCGCCGCACATCTGGCAAACGGACCAACACAAAGCTATGCCAGCATTCGTCAATTGTTTGACAAAGCAGCCGCAAGCACATTGGAGGAAACGCTTGCTTACGAACGGGACGTACAAGACAAACTGGCCCATACGGAAGACCACCAAGAAGCAGTTTCCGCTTTTCTCGAGAAACGGAAACCGACGTTTCTCGGCAAATAAGCCGGGAGCAAACGAATCAAATTGGAGGGAACTAGGTAATGAACAAAAAAATGTTGCCTGAAGGAACTTTGGAAGGACAAACGGCGGTCATTACCGGCGGCGGCAGCGGCATTGGCTTCGGAATTGCCCAGGAATTATCGCGCCTCGGTGCAAAAGTCGTGATAGCTGGTCGTAAGCAAGAAAAGCTGGATGCAGCTGTGGAAACCATCAATGGTAACGGCGGTGAAGCTTTCGGTGTTGTGACGGACGTCCGCGATCCGGATCAAGTGGACCATCTTATGAACGAGACGGTCGAAAAAACCGGACGTCTCGATATGCTCGTCAATGCAGCGGCCGGACTCTTTATGGTCGAAAGTGAAAAAATGTCGGTGAACGGTTGGAACTCGGTTGTCGGCACGGTGCTCAACGGCACTTTTTATTGCTCGCGGGCAGCCGGCAACAAGATGATCGAAGCTGGCACCGGCGGCCGTATCTTGTCCATTGTGGCCAGCTATGCGTGGACAGGCGGCCCGAAAACGGTGCACTCCGTCGCCGCCAAAGCGGGTGTCGTAGCGATGACACGGACGCTCGGCGTAGAATGGGCACACCACGGCATTCGCGTCAACGCGATTTCACCCGGTGTGACCGACACCGATGCCGTGCGACCCATTTGGGAAAACAATCCGAAAATGGAGAAACGCTTGAAGTCAAAAATCCCGGTCGGCCGTTTTGGCGAAGTGCCTGAGATCGCAAACGCGGCCAGTTATTTGCTCTCTCCTTATGCCGATTTCGTTAACGGCGAAATCTTCGTCATCGACGGCGGAGAATGGCTCGGAAAGGGTCTGATTTAATCAATGAACGGACTCTTGACGAAGAAAAAAGTGCTCGTGACTGGCAGTTCCCGCGGAATCGGAAAAGCCACGGCGCTGGCCGCAGCGAAAGCGGGGGCCGACGTCGCTGTGCATTACAACAAGCAAGAGGATTTGGCGCAGCAAACGGCTTCGGAAATTCGCGAACTCGGCAGCGAAGCGCTCGTCGTTCAAGCAAACCTTGAGGATTTGGAAGAAGTTGACGCGATGTTCGAGGCGATCGGCGAGAAATGGGGAGCGCTTGACGTGTTTATGGCGAACGCTGCGGCGACCGCCTTTAAACCGTTGCTGGAAATGAAACCGTATCACATCGATCGTACGTATCAGTTGCTCATCAACAGCTTGATTCGGTCTGCCCAGCGCGCTGTTCCGCTCATGAAAGCGGGATCCGGCAGGATCATAACGGTCACCGGCCACGGAACTGATTTTACCTTGCCGAACTACGCATCGATCGGCTCGGCGAAAGGTGCAGTCGAAACGTTGACACGTTATCTCGCCTATGAATTAGGACCAAAAGGCATTACGTGCAACGCCATCGCTCCCGGTGTGGTTGCTACCGATTCAGCGAAATTTTACATGGGCGACGAACAGTATGCTGCCTTTGATGAAACGGTAAGCAAGCAAACACCGCTCGGACGACTGGCGACTCCGGAAGATATCGCCGATGTCGCCGTGTTTTTGGCGAGCGACATGTCGCGCTTTGTTACGGGTGAAGTTATTAAGGTTGACGGCGGGTTGACGCATACGTCCGGCCCGTTCGAAGTCATGAAACAATAAAGAAGATTGATACGGCATTCGCTACCTTCACAGCAAGGACGGTGAATGCCGTAATCATACCGAAGGCAGATAATGTGACGACGAAGATTGGTTCGAAGACAATGCCTGACATAAAACCCGGGAGAGGTGGAACAAATGGATAAACGAATGACTCTGGAAGACATGGTCCGACAACTCCATGATGGCGCCACGGTAGCCATCGGCGGCTCATCGTTGTCCCGCAAACCGATGGCGATGATTCGCGCGCTTGCCCGCAGTTCCGTGAAAAATCTTCGTGTCATCGTTGACGTTGGCGGACCTGATGTGGATTTGTTGATCGGAACCGGTTCGGTCTCGGAAGTCATTTACGCGTTCGTCGGCTTCGAGGTATTGGGTCTCGCGCCGCACTTCCGCCGCGCTCGCCAAAAAGGCGAATGCGCGTTTCAAGAATGGACTGAATATACCGTCATGGCCGGATTGGATGCCGCGATCAAACGGGTACCGTTCTTGCCGACGCATACCGGATTGGCAACGGATGTACTGAAAGTAAACAAAGCTTTCAAAACGTTTAAAGATCCGTTCGGAGGCGAAGAACTCGTCGCGATTCCCGCGCTGAAACCGGATTTCGCGATCATTCACGTCAATTACGCAGACATGAAAGGCAACGGCGTCATTCTCGGCGATGGGCATGTGGATGCCCTGTGCGCGAAAGCAGCTAAGAAAACGTTCATGTCATGTGAGCGGGTAATTTCTTCCGATGAACTGCAACGATACGGACGTGATGTGCAAATTTTACGGGTACATACGGACGGCATTATCGAACTTCCGTGGGGAGCTCATCCGACCGGATGTTCTCCCGATTACCGCGCCGATTTGCGCCATTTGCAAGAGTACTTGAAAGTGAGCCAGAAGGAAGAAGATTGGCTGGCTTACCAAGACGAATACATCGCGAATAACCACGACGGCTATTTGGCTAACCAGGGCGGCGTGGAACAACTCGTGTCCCGGCTGAAAGTGTAACAACTCTTTCAAATGGTGCTTAGATGCCAGCTCGGAAAAATCCGGGTTTGATAGACCTGTGTCTCGAAGACTTTGACTCACGAAAACCGCAATCAGAAGGGAGAATGTGTTCATGCCGCTACAATCGGATTATTCGCTGGATGAATTTATCATTACCGCCATGGCCCGCGAACTGCAAGGCGAAGTGCTCGTAAGTTCGGTGACCGCTTTCGGTTCGCTGTCCGCCCATTTGTCGAAGTTGAAATACGCCCCCGATCTTGCCGTACTGTCTACACCCGAATCGGGGATGGACGTCACACCGATGCCGACTTTGACGCTCGGGCAGTTTTTAACCGATGCCCAACACGGCATTCCGATGTCAATGGAGGAGATTTTCGACGCGATTTTCACCGATCATTTCCGTATTTGGATCAACCCTGCGCAAATCGATCGTTATGGAAACACGAACATTAGCGTTATCGGCGACTGGGAACAACCGAAAGTTGCGATGGTCGGCTCGCGCGGGATCCCCGAAGATACGAGTCACTTGTCGCAAATCTTATATTACATTTTGCATCACGACAAACGTTCGATCGTCGAACAAGTTCATTTCCGCAGCGGCGCAGGTAACGGACCGGAGCGGGACGCTTCCCTAGGCAATGATGGAGCCCCGTCTGTTCTCATTACTGATCTCGGCGTGTTTGACTTCTCGGGACCTGGCGGAACGATGGCCATTCGTACGCTGCACCCTGGAGTGACGGTGGACGAAGTTCACGAAAAAACAGGATTTGAAATGCACGTGCCTGATCAAGTAAAAGAAACGCCTGCCCCGACTCCCGAAGATATCGAAATCATCCGGACATCTGATCCGCTTGAAGTTCGCAAACTCGAACTGCTCTCCGGCCCGGAAGCAGCCGAACGATTTGTGGACATTTACGAACGGGAAAGGCAAGCGTTGCATGTTGCTTGGCCGAGGCTCGGGAAATAAGCGATGAATTTCGAAAACAAGCGTGTATTGATTACGGGGGGCGCACGCGGCATTGGTCTCGAAGCCGCAAAGTCATTTTTGGAACAAGGCGCCGAAGTCGCGATTTGGGCATTGCATAAGGAGAGTTTGGACGAAGCACAAGAACAATTGCGTAAAAAAATCGTTGGGCAATCCGTCGACGTTGGCAATTATGAGGCGGTACAGACCGCGGCGAACGAATTACGATCATCTTTCGGAACGATCGACGTGCTCGTCAACAATGCCGGCTATACACGGACGACCCCATTTCTCAGCGAAGACAAAAAGTATTGGGAACGAGTCATGGCGACGAACTTGTGGGGCGTAATTTACACAACGCGTGCATTTCTCGAAGATTTGATCGCGTCGGAAAAAGGGGCGATTGTCAACGTCATCTCCGATGCCGCCCGTGCAGGCATGGCAGGAGAAGCGGTCTATGCCGCGGCCAAAGGCGGCGTCGTTTCGTTTTCGAAATCGATTGCGCGCGAAGTCGCGAAGAAGGGCGTACGCGTCAATTGCGTGTCGCCGGGACCGACGCGGACGCGCATTCTTGAATCGAACAGCGAAGACGGCGACGCGAAAAAATTGATCGACAAAATGATTCGCATGATTCCGATGCGGCAAATCGCCGAGCCGAAGGAGATCGCCGACACGATCGTCTATTTCGCAAGCGACGCCGCCTCACACGTCACCGGGCAAGTGCTTTCCGTGTCCGGAGGACTCACGATGAACGATTGAAACAAGCAAAAGCCCTTGGTTCGCCAAAAACGAAACAAGGGCTTTTATTTATCGCGAAAACGGCGGTTTCGCGCTGGACAACAGATCGCTAAATTCTTCCTGCTGATCGGCAAAAAGCGGCTTCGGCAGTGCGTCCAGCGCAAAAAAACCAGCATCAAGCGACTCTTCGTTTACTTTCTTCAGTGTTCCGCTGAACTTTTTACACGTGTAGAGAACATCGACGCAAAACACTTGATCGCCGTTCGCCATCGTATGCTCCTTTTCCGGACCGGAGTAAATGCCGAACAACTCCAACGGTCCGGCCGTCAAACCGGTTTCCTCAAACACTTCCCTGCGGGCAGTTTCTTCTGCCGACTCACCGAGTTCCATGAATCCGCCCGGATGGGCCCACGTGCCGTTGTCCGTCCGCAAATGAAGCAAGACGCGCCCGTGTCCATCGAAGATGAACGCTCCTGCAGTAACCATGATGACCGGCTTCTTGCCGACCATGCTCCTGAGGTAGCGGATGTAATCCATTATTCTTCGTACGCCTTCCAGACGACAACGCCGTTTTGACCGCCGAAGCCGAAAGAATTGCTTAAGGCGTACCGGGTTTCATGCTGACAAGCTTTGTGTACGAGCCGAGCCGGTGCGTTCGGCTCGGGATGGTCGCAATGCAAGTTCGGCGGCAGCCAATTCGTTTCCACCGCTTTCACGCACGCGAGGCTTTCAATCGCCCCAGCCGCCCCGAGCGAATGCCCAATCGAACCTTTGATCGAACTTACCGGAATGTCTTGCAATCGGTCGCCGAACAACTCGCCGAGCGCTTTCATTTCCGCCTTGTCACCGGCTTTCGTCGAAGTTGCATGGGCATTAATGTAATCGATGTCTTCCGTTGTAATGCCCGCGGAACGCAGCGCTTGCTTCATCGCCGCAATCGCTCCGCTCCCTTGCGGATGGGGGGCGATTTGGTGAAAGCTGTCGTTCGTCGTTCCGTATCCGGCAAGTTCCGCGTAAATGTGTGCACCGCGTGCTTTCGCGCGGTCGAGCGGCTCGAGGACGAGAATGGCGGCACCTTCGCCCATCACCATGCCTAACCGCTCGGTATCAAACGGCCGCGACCAACGGGAATGGTCGTCCGGACC
>DASSOY010000090.1 GCA_035700025.1 Bacillales bacterium
ACGGCGCGGCTGGAACGCCGGCTGCGCGAAGCGCGGGAGGCGGACAAGCTTGCGCCGTATTTGGCGGAAGCGGAGCGCGCGGCGGAGCGGCTGAACGCGTGCGAAGCGCGCGTGGGCGAAGCGGAGCGGGCGTTAGCGGAAGCGAAAGCGCGGTTTGCGCGCGCGGAGGAAGCGCATGCGCGGGCGAAGACGGCGCGGGCGGAGCACGAGCCGCGGCTGTTCGGACGCAAAGAGCAGCTGAAGCAGGCGCTGCGCCAAGAGGAAGAGATTGGCGGGGTGGAAAAGGAGCTCGCTCGTGAGCGCGAGAAGGCGAGCGAAGCGGAAAGTGTGTGGCAAAAGCAAACGAAAGCGATTGAGGCTGAGGAACGTGAATTGGCGCGCTGGCTCGAGGCGCAAAAGGTTTTGAAGCGTGAGTTTGAGGCGATTCGGATGCCGTATGAAGAGAAGACGCGCATTCGGAAAGCCGCGGAAGCGGCGCGGGCGGTTGCTTCGCAGCGTGAAGCGGTGAAGGAAGCGGAAAAAGAGCGGGACGAGAAGCGTCAAGCGGTTGAAACGCTTCAAAAGGAAGCCGAAAAACTCGCGCAGGAGCATGAGAAGCGGCTGGAACAGTTTCGCCAAGCGTATGAGTATGTGCTTGAACGCTATAACGAAGTGTGCGAGATTGATAAACTTCGCGAGCTGGCGATGGCCGTGCTGCGGAAACAGGAAGCCGAAGCGCTTGAGGCATGGGATCAGCAACGTGAGCGGCAGCTGGCCGGGGAGCTGGCGCAGCATTTGCATGACGGTGAACCGTGCCCGGTTTGCGGGGCGACGGAGCATCCGGCATTGGCGGCAGAATCGGAAATGGAAATGGATCGCAGCGAGCTTGAAAGAATTCGCAAGCAGATCGAGACCGGACGGTCGATGGATGTTGGCTCGTTGAAAGTAAGAATTGAACAAATCGCAGGCAGAATTGCCGAATGGCTGGACGACAAGCAATACGAAACGTTGACGGCTGCGACCGCTGAGGTTGCTCAAAACGAGGAATATCTTGAGATTTCCGAGCTTAATAAGCAGTTGCAGCGTTTAAAGGAAACGTTCGGGCATTGGGAAAAAAGCCGGTCGACTGAACTCAGAAACATGACCGCATTGAAGGAGAGCGTGACGCAAAAGCAATCGATGCTCGATTCGAAAAAGCAAGAATGGCAAACGGCTGATAAAAAAATGCAAGACTTGCAATCACGGATGAAAACTCAGGAATCTCATTGGCAAGAGACTTACTCGGAATGGTCATTGGAGACGATTGCTGAGAAAGAACAACAGATGTCGGAAAACGAAAAACGAGAGTCGTCTCTGCAGCAAAGAATTGAAAAAAGCGTGCCGCAAATCGAGGCGAAATCGCAGACGATCGAAAAGGTAAAAACCGATCGTCATCAAACAGAACTTGAAAAAACGAAAGCTGACCATCGGGTGGCTGAGCTCGAGCGCACGCTGAAAACGTCGCGAGCGCAGCTGAAGGAAATCGTCGGCGACAAGACGGCAAGCGAGCTTCTGAAAGACGTCGAGAAAACGCTGAGGCAGCTTGCCGAAGACGAGAGAACGCATGAAGAACAGCGGAAATCGGCCGAAAACGGCTATGTTGAGGCGCAAAAACAGGCGTCTTCGGCAAAAGATGCGTTAATCGACGCTAAAAAGCAGGCGCATGATACCGAGCAGCAATGGATGAAGTATTTAAGTGAAAGTGCTTTCGCAACTTCAGAGGACGTAAAAGAGGCGAAAGCCGAAGCGGCCGTGCAAACGGAATGGGAACGAAGCATCGAGCAATTTTATGATGAGAAAAAAAGGCTCGAACACGAGGCGCGCCAGTATGAAGAAAAGCTCGCAGGGCGTGAAATGGATGAAGCGCAGTGGCAGGCGGCGCGCGAAGCGTTTGAAAAAGCGAAAGCGGAACAAGGGGAGGCGCGTGAAGCGCGCGGCAATGCGAAGCAGAAGCTCGATGATTTGCAAGCGAAGCACGAGACGTTTGCACGTCTCGATGCGGAACGCAAAGAAACGGAAGCGATGCTTGAAAAATTAAATCAGCTGCGCACGGTATTCCGCGGCAACGGATTCGTAGAATTCGTTGCGGAAGAGCAGCTGATGAATGTGAGCCGCGAGGCTTCGGAAAGGCTTGGAGCCTTAACGCGGCAGCGGTATGGCATCGAAGTCGATTCGTCCGGCGGCTTCATCATGCGGGACGACGCCAACGGCGGCGTGCGCCGGCCGGTGACGACATTGTCCGGCGGCGAGACGTTTTTGACATCGCTTGCGCTTGCGCTTTCGTTGTCGGCGCAAATTCAGTTGCGCGGCCGGTACCCGCTTGAGTTTTTCTTTCTCGATGAAGGGTTCGGCACGCTTGATCAAGAACTGCTTGATACGGTTGTGACAGCGCTGGAAAAACTTCGGTTTGAACGTTTTTCTGTCGGAGTGATCAGTCATGTCCCCGAATTGAAAAGCCGTCTTCCGGTACAGTTGCTTGTTGAACCGCCGGAACCTTCGGGCGAAGGAAGCCGCACACATTTGAAGATTTTATGACAAGACCATCGCGCTTTACGCGGTTGGTCTATTTTTTTTTTTGGATTTCGTTTGACACTGTTTCTCCATTCGCCTATAATGAGAATCGTTATCAGTAATAATCATTCTCAATGAGAATGTTTGAATACGATGCAGGGGGAGAAAGCATTGCGACTTTTTTTGAAACTCGGGATTATCGGATTGTTTTTAATGGTTTACGTATCACCGGCTCATGCGGCTGATGCAGACGGGTTGGCAGAGCTTGCCGAGAAGGCGGAACATCATGCAGACGAGCATGAATTTCAAGCAGTGAAACAAGATCTCGAAGCTTTTCATGAGCAGTGGGAAGAGGTAGAGGCAGACATTAAGGAAGATTCGGCCGAAGCGTATGAAGCGATTGAATCGGCCTATGTGCAAGCGGTTGCTGCCGTGAACGTTGATCAGCCGGATGCCGAACAAGTGGAAGAAGCGGTTGCCGCATTGGAAGCGGCCGTTACGTCGTATACGAACGGCGGAAATGCAGCTGAGGGCGACCGTCCGGGAGCGGCGGTGTTGCTTGGTTTGACACATGAATTGGACGAAGTCGCTGAATACGCGGAGAGCGGCAAGTGGGACGAGGCCGTTGAGGAATACGAAGCGTTTCATGAAGGTTGGGAAACGGTCGAAGCCGACATACGCGCAGCGGATCACGAGGCTTACGAACAAATCGAGACGAAGATGAGTCTTTTGAAAGCGGGATTGTACGGTGATTCCCGTGACGGCGAACAAGTGGAAACGGCTGTGCATGAATTGAAAGAAGCGATCAACGCTTATGCGGACGAAGGAACGAAAGCACGTCCGGGAGCGCAAGCGCTGCTCAGCTTAACGCATGAGTTGGACGAAGTCGGCGAATATGCGGAAGCGGGAAATTGGGACGAAGCGCGAGCGGAATATGAAGCGTTTCATGAAGGCTGGGAAGGCGTCGAGGACGGCATTCGCGAGGCCGACCACGAAGCGTACGAAGAAATTGAGACGAACATGAGCTTGTTGGCTGCACAGTTGAACAGCGAAAATCCGAGTGCGGAAAAAGTCGAACAGGCCGCGGAAGCCTTAATTGCATCGATTGAAGAATATGCCGAAGGGGCGGAAACCGAATCCGCACCCGAAGGGGATCAATCCATTGCGACATTGGTCCAATTGTTAAATCGGGTTGAAACGGCCATTGAGAATAAAAATGCGGCCGAAGCCCGGGAGTACATGACGAAATTCATTCAAGTTTGGCCGACGATTGAAGGGCAAGTGCAAGCACGGTCCGCGGAAGCTTATACGGATACGGAGACGCGGATGACGAAAGCGCTCGGCCTGTTGGCGAGCGATCCGGCTCAGTTCGAGAAAGCGGAATCGGTTGTCTCGGCGATGAAAAGCCAGCTTGCTCCGCTTGCCGAGCAAACGAGCTATTCGTTTTGGGACGCCGCGATTATTTTATTGCGCGAAGGTCTTGAAATCATCTTGATTTTAGCGGCATTGCTCAGCTTTTTGAAGAAAACGAACAACGCCGACAAACGGAAATGGATTTGGGGAGGCGCTGGTGCCGGCGTGCTCGTCAGTGTCGGGCTCGCGTTCGGCTTAACGTCCATTTTGACTGCTGCCGTTGCCGGCAAAGAAAGAGAATTGCTTGAAGGGATTACCGGTTTGGCTGCGGTCGTCGTAATGTTTACCGTCGGCAGCTGGCTGCACAACAAATCGAACATCGTCTCGTGGAACAAGTTTATCAACGAAAAAGTCGGCACTGCTTTGGCGCGCGGAAGCTTATGGTCGCTTGCTTTCGTATCCTTCCTTACCGTCGTAAGAGAAGGGGCGGAAACGATTATCTTCTATCTCGGCATCGTTTCCGACATTTCGACGACACAATTGCTTACCGGCATGGCGACTGCGGTCTTAATCTTGTTCGTGTTCGGGTTCGCGATCATCAAGTTTAGTGTGAAATTGCCGATCGGCGGCCTGTTTCTCGGCATCACCGTTTTGATCTACTATTTGGCGCTCAAGTTTACCGGCGAAAGCATCCACGCGTTGCAAGTCGTCGATCAAGTTCCGGCTGATTCGATCGCCGGTTTCCCGACGATCGATTGGCTCGGCGTGTATCCGACATGGCAAACGTTGCTCGCTCAAATCGTCTTGCTGGTGTTGATCGCCGTTCAAACGATTTGGAGCGCGAAGCGGAAAAAAGCGATGCGCGAACAGGCGATGATGGAGTCGAAACGTCAAAGCCGCGAAGCGGTCCAAAGTCAATCATAATAAGGGAAAAGATCCTCGGTTGCCCTACCGGGGATTTTTTTATGGCTGAAAAAATTTCCGGAAAACCCATTCGAAAACGACACGGCTTGTGATATAGTAATGACAATCGAAGGGAATATTTAACTTTTTTGTCAGCAGAAAAAGGAGGGAGAATGTTGCGTCTCGAGCAGGATAAGGGAACGGTTTGGCCTCTTCTTGCCTGGTGGCTCGGCGTGGTATTGTTCGTCTCGACAACCGTGATGGCAAGTTGGTATCATGATCAGAACCGATCCGCCGTTTCTGCGGAATGGCTGGCCACGGCTAAAGTTGAGGGGCAAACAATGACAAAGACATTGATTGCCGAGGGTATCGTACGGCCGGAACGGTCGGCGAACTTTTATCTCGATCCATCAAAGAACAGTCGGCCGAAAGTGCTTGTGCGTCAAGGGGATACCGTCGAAGAAGGCGAAACGCTCCTTCGCTATGACGGCTCGGGATTGGAACGACAAATCCGCGCTTTGCAAACTGAACAAAAGAAAAAGAAGTTGCAAATCAATCACCGCAACGAGCGGATCGTTTGGCTTCGCGAACAGATGGCCAGCCTCGAGGCGAAACCGATGATTCGGACCTATGAGAATGAAATCGAGCAGCTCGCATTTGAAAACCGCTTAGATCGACTCGAGCTTGACGGTTTTTCGAATCAAATGGAAGCGCTGAAACAACAGCGCGATGCCCTTGAAGTGAAAAGCCCTTTTTCAGGAACGGTTATTCACGTGAACGAGCATCCTTCCTCAAAAGCTAAACCGCTATTAATCCTTGGATCCCATCAACGAATCGTCACGGGAGAATTGCCGGAGCAGCAAGCCGCGCTCGTAAAATTCGGGCAACCGGCAACCATTACGTCGGCAGCTGTCAAAGACGGCGACTGGCAAGGAAAGGTTGCCGAGGTCGCTCGTTTTCCGGCAAAGGTGCGTGAACAGACGAAATCCGGACAGTCGTCCTATCCGTTCAAGGTGCGTTTTAGTCAACCGGTTTCAAGGCTTCATCAAGGGTATCACGTGAAGGTAGAAATCACGCTCGCGAACCACGAAAATGTTCCGGTGGTGCCAAAGCAAGCGCTCATACATAAGAAGCAACATACGTACGTTTATCGCATCGATCATGGGAGGCTCGAGCTCCGCCGTGTAGTTTCCGGCATGGAGAAAGGCGAAATGACTGAGATTCGTAAAGGACTTTCCATCGGCGATACGATCGTTGTTGATCCTTTTCGCTCTTTGCGGGACGGAATGACTGTCACCGATTGGCAAACGGAAATGAAAAAGGAGGGATGACTACGTGCAGGAGAGAACGGCAGAAGTCCAAAAAGTTCAGGTGCTGCAGGCGATTTTTCTACCGCGAAAAGCGTTTTGCCGATTTACCGAGTGTGGTGAGATGGCGGGGGTTGTGCCGCGTCTTGTCGGATTGTCGTTATTAAGCGCAATGATTGCCGGCACATCGGCCTATGTGAGCCGTTTTTATTTCGATATGCCGGTGACGTCATTTCTGCCGCAACATTGGCCGTTTCGCGAACTTATTTTCGATGTGTTTACGGTGGCCGTAAGTGCGGCAGCGGGGTTGCTGCAGCCGTTCGCTGTTCTTGCAGTGATGGCGTTCATTTTTTTAATTTTTTTCAAAGAAATCGGTTATAAGCAGTTGTTCATCGTCGAATTATATTTACAGACGATCGCTTTGATCGGCGCTTTTATTGCCGGAATCATGGCCGCGTTGTTCCCGTTCGTTCGTGGTTATTATTTGAGCCTCGGGGCGGTGACACAACTCTTTACCGATTCGATTTTCATCAACGCCTTTTTCGGCGGGCTGTCGATTTTTACGATTTGGAAAGTGTACGTCCAATATTGGGCATATCGCGGCGCTTCTTCGTATTCGACCGCCTCGATTGTTTGGAAGCTTGTGTTGCTGAACGTGTTTTTTCTGTTGATTATCGGCGGTTGGACGATGGCCGCCGGCAAATGGATCGGTTATTTGGAACGACTGCCGCTTCTGCTTGATTAATCCGCTGAGAAATGTGGTGATTGTTTGATCGACGCGCATCTTCACTTGGATCAATATCCTCCGGAACAACTCGACCGTCTCGTCGAAACGTGGCGTCAATCCGGTGTCGAAGCCGTTGTTGCGGTCTCCTATGATCTTGCATCCTCTTACCGAACGCTTGAATTGAAACAACGTTATCCCGATTTTGTATATGCGGCGGTCGGCCATCATCCCGAGCAGCCGGTTCCAAATGAAGCAGATCGGAACGAGTTGTTCGCCCTCGTTTCTTGCGAGCGTGACTCCATCGCTGCCGTCGGGGAAATCGGCATCCCGCATTATTCCCTCGAAGCCGGTGAAGAAAAACGTTTAGGGGCCGCGCTCGATTTGTTGGAAGATTTTCTGAAGCTCGCGAAGCGAGCGGACCTGCCTGTTGCCTTGCACGCGGTACACGATAAAGTCGGGTTAGCGCTCGAAAGGTTGGAAAAGGCTAAGGTGAACCAGGCGCATTTCCATTGGTTGAAAGCGGATCCGAAGCATCTGAAAACGATTTGCGACAGTGGATATTTCCTATCGCTCACACCTGAAGTATGCTACCGGAAAAGAGACCAGAAACTCGCCGTCTCGGTTCCAGAACATTTGCTGCTTGTCGAAACCGATGGTCCGTGGCCGTTTCAAGGGTCGTTTGAAGGGAAGATGACGACGCCGCTGTTTTTGAAGGACGCGCTCGAATTCATGGCCGCGTTACGGGGATGTGCGATGCATGAAATGAGAGAAACAACGGTTCGGAATACGAAAAAGTTATATGGGGAATTTAAATGAGGGGGAAGGCGATCGCGTCTTCTTCTTTTTTTGCAGCCATTGTGAGAGAATAGAGAAAAAAAAGGAGTTGAACGCGATGAAGTTTGTCACCTTTTCCGCGGGGGAAACGGAAACGTTGAGACCGGGTGTCCTCGACGAAGACGGCCGTATTCTCGACGTACAGCAAGCGGAACGGCAAATGATCGGTGACGTGACCGTTCCCGGCGAACTATTGATGTGGATGGAAGGCGGGGAAACGGTGCTCGACAACGTGCGTAATGTTGTCGAATGGGCGAGGGATCATCAGGATCAGTCTTTTTTTTATGAGCGAAAAGCCGTTCGGTTGGCGGCACCGATTCCGAGACCGCGCAAAAACGTTTTTTGTGTCGGAAAAAACTACGCCGACCACGCGAAAGAGTTAAACAAAGACGAAGAGCTGCCGCAGCATCCGATCGTGTTTTCGAAGCCGCCGACAACCGTTTCCAATCCAAACAGTCCGGTGCCGCTTCACAATCAGGTGACGGATTTTCTTGATTACGAAGGGGAATTGGCGGTTGTCATCGGAAAGACCGGACGTGGAATCGCGAAAGAAAACGCGTACGACCATATTTTCGGTTATACGATTATTAATGATCTTAGTGCGCGCGACATCCAGCAGCGGCATAAACAATACTTACTCGGCAAAAGTCTTGACGGCAGTTGTCCGTTGGGCCCGTGGATTGTATGTAAAGAGGAAGTCGGGGATCCGCACGATCTTCACATCGAAACGAAGGTAAACGGAGAAGTGAGGCAATCCGCCGATACGCGTTTGATGATTTTTGACATTCCGACATTGCTTTCCGTAATTTCTGCCGGAATGACACTTGAAGCGGGTGACATCATCGCCACCGGAACGCCTGCCGGCGTCGGCAAAGGGTTGAATCCGCCGAAACCGCTTCAAGACGGGGACGTTGTCGAGGTTACTGTCAGTGGAATTGGGACGTTGACAAATACGGTTTCTCGTACATAAAACGGGAGTTGGCAGTTGCGGCGGAATCCGTTGCCATTTGAGGGTTTATCGACGTGTCCGTTACGGGAACAAAAAGAATAGAATGATGAAGGAGGGCTTGGCTTTGGAACGTATGGATTTGCTTAATTATATTCGCGGAGATTGGGTAGGCGCGGACGAAAACTACGACGTAGTCAATCCCGCAAACGGCGAAGTGATCGGTTCTGTTCCGAAAGGAACGGAACGAGACGTCGCCGAGGCGATCGACGCAGCGTATGAAGCGTTGCCGTCGTGGCGAGAACTTACGGCCGAGGAGAGGGCCGGCTATTTGGAAGCGTTGTTCGATTTAATGATCGAAAACGAGGATGAATTGGCGACGATCATGACGCTCGAGAACGGCAAACCGATGAAGGAATCGCGCGCGGAAGTGCAGTATGCGGCCTCGTTCATCAAGTGGTTCGCTGAAGAAGCGCGCCGCATCTACGGCAAAACGATTCCGGGGAAAGCGAAGAACCAGCGGATTCAAGTCATTCGCCAACCGGTCGGCGTGGTTGCCGCGATTACTCCGTGGAATTTTCCGGCGGCGATGATCACGAGAAAAATGGCGCCGGCGCTTGCCGCGGGTTGCACTTTTCTTGTCAAACCCCCGTTGGAAACCCCGTTGACGGCATTGAAACTGATGGAATATTGCGAGCGGGCGGGCTTTCCGGCAGGTGTCGTCAATACGATCGTGACGCCGGACGAAGCGTTTAGTGAAACGATCAAAAACAGTGAGAAAGTCCGCAAATTGACGTTTACCGGTTCGACAGAAGTCGGCAGCCTGCTAATGAAACAAAGCGCCGAGCATATAAAAAACGTCTCGTTCGAGCTCGGCGGACAGGCGCCGTTCATCGTACTCAACGACGCCGACCTTGACAAGACAGTTGCGGCCGCGATGGCTTCGAAGTTCCGCAATGCTGGACAAACGTGTATCGCGTCCAATCGTTTTTACGTCGAAGCCGGCGTGTACGACAAATTTGTCGAACAACTCACGGAACAAGTGAAAAAGCTGAAAGTCGGAAACGGCCTGGACGAAGGTATCGACATCGGGCCGCTCATTAATAAGGAAGGTTTCGAGAAAGTGCAGAAACACGTGAACGACGCGGTTGACAAAGGTGCGGAAGTTGTATGCGGCGGGAAAGGAGAAGAAAAGAACGGCGGGTATTTCTTCGCGCCGACGGTTTTGAAGAACGTTAGCGATGACATGCTTTGCATGAATGAAGAAACGTTCGGTCCGGTTATCCCGGTGCAAAAAGTGGAAACCGCCGAAGAGGCCGTTGGACTTGCGAACGCAACCCGTTTCGGACTCGCCGGCTATTTCTTCACGGAAAGTGTTACGCGCGGAACGAAAATCGCCGAAGCGCTCGACTACGGCATCATCGGGTGGAATCACGGTGCGCCTTCAGCAGCCCAGGCGCCGTTCGGCGGCATGAAAGAAAGCGGGATCGGGCGCGAAGGCGGGCATGAAGGCATCGAAGCTTATCTCGAAACGAAATACATTTCGCTTGGCTTATAATTTTACATGAAACGACACAAAGTGATGAATACTAGTAGTATCCATCACTTTGTGAGGTGAGATCGAATTGGCACGCGACGAACAAATTTGCCCGGCTTGCGACGGATCTGGATTGCAGGCGGACGATGAAGAATGGCAATATCCGTGCTCTGTGTGCGGCGGGGACGGCATCCGTAATCTCAACGAGCGTCCCGAACCAGACGAGCCGTTTTCCGTCGACGAAATGAACCGTACGTTGGAATAAAAAGAGCGGATTACCCCATTTCGTTTCAATGGTGTTCCTGTCCGCTTCTATAAAAAAGGTCCCAAAAGCCGAGCTTTTGGGACCTTTTTTTGAGATTTAAGAAACGGAGATGGACAACACTTGCTCGATTTTTTCGATCGCCCAGTCGAGGTCGTCTTTCTCGATCACGAGCGGGGGAGCGAAACGGATGACGTTCTCGTGCGTCTCTTTACAAAGCAGGCCGAGTTCCTTTAATTGTTGGCAATACGAACGGGCCGGTTCATGAAGTTCGACGCCGATAAACAATCCGCGTCCGCGAATTTCTTTAATGGCCGGATTTTCAATCTCCCGCAGTTTTTGCAACAAATAGTCGCCGAGTTCGCGCGATCGTTCAGCCAAGTTTTCTTCTTCAATGACTTGCAAGGACGCCACCGCTACCGCGCAGGCGAGCGGATTGCCCCCGAACGTTGAACCGTGTGAACCCGGATCGAATACGCCGAGCACGTCTTCATTCGCGGCAACGCATGAGACCGGCATGACGCCGCCTCCGAGCGCTTTGCCGAGAATGTATACGTCGGGAACGACAGCTTCCCAGTCGCAGGCGAAATTTTTGCCGGTACGGCCGAGTCCCGCCTGAATTTCATCGGCGATGTAAAGGACGTTTTCTTGTTTGCATACTTCGTACGTTTCGCGTAAATAGCCTTCGGGCGGGATGATGATTCCCGCTTCGCCTTGGATCGGCTCGAACAAAAACGCCGCCGTATTCGGCGTAATCGCCGCTTTCAACGCTTCAACGTCGCCGTAAGGAATCACTTTGATTCCCGGCAGCAGCGGACCGAATCCGCGTTTGTTTTCCGGATCCGAAGAAAGTGAAACGGCGGCCAATGTCCGCCCGTGGAAATTGCCGACGCAAGCGATTATTTCCGCTTTGTTTTCCGGAATTCCTTTTTTCTCGTATCCCCAACGTCTTGCCGCTTTCAATGCCGTTTCCACGGCTTCCGCCCCGGTGTTCATCGGAAGCACCATGTTTTTCCCCGTAAGGTCGGCTACTTTTTTATAAAAAGGTCCCAATTGATCGTTTCGGAACGCTCTTGAAGTTAACGTCAGGCGGTCGGCCTGCTCTTTCAAAGCGCCGATGATTTTCGGGTGGCGGTGTCCCTGGTTCACGGCGGAATATGCGCTGAGCATGTCCATATATTTACGGCCTTCCGGGTCTTCCACCCATACGCCTTCCGCTTTAGAGACGACGACGTCAAGAGGATTGTAATTGCGAGCGCCGTAAGTATCGTCTAGTTGAATCAAATCTTCCGTTTTCGTCATTCAATCACCCCACTGATCAGTAATATCCCCTGACGCCATTATAACAATACGCAGCGTGAATGGGTACCTTCTTTCAAACAACTTTCTGGCGGCCGGCGTCGATTTTTCGAAAAAACATTGGCGTCTTTTGTCGACCATGGTATTATGGAGATTGGTACATCAATTTTTTGGGAGGTTTCTGCATGCAACTGCAAGTTCATATTTATTCATGGACGATCACATTGCTTTTATTCGTCGTTGTTTTCATTCTTGCGAAATCGGGCAAAGCACCGAAACCGCAGAAGATCATCCATATGATCTTGCGCGTCTTTTTCGTCCTTACACTTCTCACAGGCATCGGCCTCGTCGTATCGTACAATTTTGCAAGTGCGACGTTGATCAAAGGGGCGCTCGGCATCTTATTGATCGTGCTGATGGAATTGATTACAGGCAAAGCCCGCGACCGCGAACGGACCGGCTGGCTTTCGGCAGCGTTTATCGTCGACCTCGTTCTCGTGTTTTATTTCGGTTACGGCGTCATCGGCGGTTAACGGATCTTACGACTGTCACGAAGGCAGTCTCACATTCATTGACTGAAAAAAAATAACTTTCCGTATGTTCATGCGGGGCCAAAATCAACGCGCTAACGGTCGCTGTATTCAATGCGTAACTTAAAGGGGTGTCAATCTTGCAAACATACTTGTATACCTATGAGGATCCGGATTCCCTGCGAATATTTTTTCAAAACAATGCTCTGGAAGGCGCATGTCATTTGCTTGTAAAAGTTTACGTTGTGCAAACGGAGCAACCGTCCTTCGAAGATGTATCCGCTCTCATCAAAAGCATCGTCCCTCATGCACGGATTTATCTCGGGACCGAGGGAGATCACGAACGCCGCCAATATGGAAAAAAGCCGATGTTGTTCATCACGGCTTTCGAAGAGACGTCGGTTCAAGATCTAACATTAGAACTGTCGACGCTTCAATTGCACTTGCAGGAATCGGAACAACGTTACCGGTCATTGTTCGAGCACCATCCGAATTTGATCTATTCGATGGATCGGCAAGGCGTCATTCAGAGCGTCAATCCCGCCCTCATTAAAGAAACCGGATATTTGCCAAAAGAAATTCGCAACACCCCCGCCGTCAATTACGTAGCCGACGATCAAAAAGAGAGCGTGATCCAACGGTTCCGGAAAACATTGAAAGGAGAGTCGCAGCACTTTTCGATTTATTTTAAAAATAAATTCGGCAGTTACGAGCTGTTTGAAGTGACGAACGTTCCAATTTTCGTCAATGGGGCGGTCGTCGGGGTGTACGGCATCGCGCAAAACATGACGAAGCAAAAAGAAGCACAGGACAAAATCATTCGCCTCGCTTATCACGATTCACTTACGGGTTTGCCGAACCGAACGTTGCTGCAAAAAACGTTGGAGAGCGAGATGAAGCTGGCGGACGGCACAAACTCGAAACTAGCGGTATTGTTCGTCGATTTCGACCGCTTTAAGTTGATCAATGACAGCGTCGGTCATCACGATGGTGACGAAGTGTTAAAACGGGCGGTTAAACGAATGAAAACCGCCATCGGACGCGAACATATCCTTTCCCGCTTTAATGGGGATGAGTTTGTCGTGTTGCTTCGTAAAGTCGAGGATACCAAGCAAATTACCGATACCCTGCGGACGTTGACGGATGCGTTCGAACGACCGGTCGAATACGGGCAGCGAGAGTTTTATTTGTCAATCAGCATCGGTGTGAGCCTTTATCCGGACGACACGAAAGACGCGAAAGATCTGTTGAAACATGCGGATACCGCTTTGGCGCACGCGAAACAGAAAGGGCAAGCATGCGTCAGCTTTTACAAAGAAGAAATGCAGCATTATTTCACCAACCGGCTGCAATTGGAGAACGATTTGCGAAAAGCTTTGGAAAAAAACGAGTTCACCTTGTTCTATCAACCGTTGATGTGTGTGACGAAGGAGAAAATCACCGGATGCGAAGCATTGATTCGCTGGAATCATCCGACATTCGGACAAGTACCTCCGAACGTGTTCATTCCGCTGGCCGAAGAAACGGGACTCATCGACGAAATTGGCAGCTGGGTAATGGAAACGGCATGTAAGCAAACAAAAAAGTGGCACGATGACGGTTATAACGATTTCGCCGTGAGCGTGAACGTTTCCGCCCGACAGTTCGAACGGTCAGGATTTCCGGCAGATGTTCAAGCGGTGTTGGCGAAGACGGGACTTCCCGCGCATTGTTTACACTTAGAACTGACGGAAAGTACGACCTTGCGCGATATTCGCTCTAGCGTCCAGCACTTGCAAGCGTTGAAAAAACTCGGCGTGAAAGTGTCAATCGACGATTTCGGAACCGGCTATGCTTCGCTCAGTTATTTGAAAGAGTTTTCCGTTGATATTTTAAAAATTGACCAGTCGTTCGTCCGCAGCCTGAACGACAAGACGCAGGATCGAGCGATCGTGAAAGCGATCTTGACGATGTGCGAAGGCTTGTCCGTGACGGCAGTAGCCGAAGGGGTCGAGACGGAAGATCAATTGAATGTATTGAAACAATTCGGGTGTCGCTGCGTACAAGGCTACTTCTACAGCCGGCCGCTGCCGGTCAAGAAATTCGAAAGCTTTTTGACCGCCTGAAGGAACCGATAAATAACCGCCTCCGTGCGGTTTTTTTTGTAACGAAAAGACGTTGTCGAACGTCCATTTCTATGTTTCGAAAGGGAGCGAGGTTGTTTTTTACGCTGGAGGTTCGTCATTTTGAACAAATCGTTCATCGTTTTCGGCATGACTAAGTCCCGCACACCCGTTGCCTTTGAATAAATCCCTTGTGGATGATCCGGTTTATGATGTCCGTGCGCACATTTTTCAGTCTGGTTGAATACGTTTAGTAATGGGCGATCGGCTCGATTTTTTGTCACGCGGTAAGGAAGGGTGTAGCGAATGTGCGGCATAACTGGATGGATACAATGGCGAAGAGATTTGCGCAATGAAGAAGCAACGGTGAAACAAATGGCAAAAACATTGGAACATCGCGGGCCGGATGATCTGAATTCGTGGACGGCTCCCCATGCGGCGTTAGGGCATACGCGGCTCATTGTCGTCGATCCTGAAGGCGGCAGCCAGCCGATGGTGCAAACGTACGGAGGACGGGTGTTTACGATCGTGTACAATGGAGAATTGTACAATACGGAAGATTTGCGGAGCGAACTGCTGGCAATCGGTTACCGGTTTCGCGGTCATTCCGATACGGAAGTATTATTGTCCGCTTTTATTGAGTGGGGGCCGGATTGTCTGAATCGCTTGAACGGCATCTTTGCTTTTGCTGTATGGAATGAACAAAAAGAAGAGTTGTTTATGGCACGTGACCGGCTCGGGGTAAAACCACTGTTTTACAGTCATCACGAAGGGCGGCTGTTGTTTGGTTCGGAACAAAAAGCAATTTTGGCCCACCCTGAAATGAAAGCGCGTGTGGATCGGGAAGGATTGGCTGAAGTGTTCGGACTCGGTCCGTCACGCACACCAGGACACGGCGTATACATGGACATGGATGAACTTCGTCCGGCGCATGCGCTGTTGTTTACTCGTGACGGCTTGAAAACGTGGCGGTATTGGGATGTGAAGAGCGCCGATCATCGCGATGGGAAAGAGGATACCGTCGAACGGGTTCGGAATTTGTTTCAAGATGCGGTTGAGCGTCAGCTCGTCGCCGATGTTCCGATCGCAACGTTTCTTTCTGGAGGCGTCGATTCGAGCGCCATTACGGCCATTGCCGCCGGAGCTCTGAAACAAAAAGGCGAAGGCCCCTTAACTACTTATTCGATTGATTACGACGAGAACGAGCAATTTTTCAAAAGTGATCAATTTCAACCGAATGCCGATGGTCCTTGGATCAACAAAGTTCGTGATTTTCTCGGAACCGATCACCACCGGCTTGTGATCGATAACAAGGTTCTCGCCGACTACTTAAAAAAGGCCGTTCACGCCCGAGATATGCCGGGGTATGCTGATATCGACGCTTCAATGCTCTGGTTTTGCGAAGGGATCAAAAAAGGCGCAACGGTCGCATTATCGGGTGAATGTGCTGATGAAATATTAGGTGGATATCCATGGTTTCACAGTCCGGAAACGTCGGCGGCGGAAGGGTTTCCATGGATGCGCTCGACCGAAGCGCGACACGCGCTGCTGAATGAAGAATGGCAAAAGAAACTCAATTTGCGTGACTATGTACTTGACCGCTTCCAACAGACGATCAATGAAACTCCGGAGCTCGAGGGAGAGTCAACGGTCGATGCAAAACGGCGGCAGCTGTTTTATTTAAATATGCATTGGTTCATGACCGCTTTGCTCGATCGGAAAGACCGCATGAGCATGTCAGCAAGTCTTGAGGTGCGCGTGCCGTTTGCCGACCATCGCTTCGTTGAATATTTGTGGAATGTCCCTTGGGACACGAAGATGCTTGATGATCGCGAAAAAGGATTATTTCGCCGGGCGATGAAAGGGGTTCTTCCTGATGATGTATTGTACCGGAAAAAGAGCCCCTATCCGAAGACGTTCCACCCGGACTATACGAAGGCGGTCGTCGGATGGTTGTCGGAAATCATCTCCGATCCGAACGCACCGATTTTACAGCTGATCAATTACGAACGTCTGGATGAGATCGTGAAGAGTGAAGGGGCATCCTTCGATGTGCCATGGTACGGCCAGCTTATGAAAGGACCGCAGTTGATTGCCCATCTCGCCCAAATAAATACATGGCTGGAAGACTATAAAATTGAAATCGTTGACCGATAGAAGAAGCCTCGTCAGAAGGCTTCTTTTGTTTTGGCGTGCAAAATATCGGAAGGCGTATCGAGGAAGGAACGCTGCATCCTCATACTGGAGGGGGAATGCCGTTTCCGTTGTGCTGGTCAGGCGAATTTGTATTTGTCGGGAGAGTATGTTAAAGTGAAAAAGCCTTTCGAAAAGAGGATGGTTCGAAATGATGATCAACGGTTCTTACAACATAAAACTCTGCAATCCGCCAATTGAACTGGCGGATTGTTTTTTTGCCCTCGGGAAACTTTGTAATTTGGAGGCAAACCTTTGAACGATTATTTGCACGAACGCGGAAAAATCGGAAAGCAAGTGGCGTGGATCGCGCTCATCAGCAACATTATTCTTGCCGTCGGTAAGATTTTGATCGGGATTTATGCCGACAGCGAGTCGGTCTTTGCCGACGGCATCCACTCCGGAGCCGATGTTGTCGCTTCCGTAGCCGTTCTGGCGGTCGTCGGGATTTCCAACAAGCCGCCTGATCAAGATCATCCGTTCGGACACGGAAAAGCGGAAGTCATCAGCGAAGGCATTGTCGGGCTGATCTTATTTTTCGTATCGGTTTACATTGTCGGAGAGGCGTTTCTCGCTTTCAGCGGTGAACCTGCGGTTCCCGAACTGGCGGCTTTCATCGCTGCGCTCATTTCTTTCGCTTCCAAACAGGCGCTGTATCGCTATTCATTGCGCCGCGGGAAGAAATACAACAGCAAAGCCGTCTTGGCGATCGCTTACGATCATAAAGCCGACATCGTTGCATCGTTGGCGGCATCCGCAGGCGTATTATTATCGATGATCGGCGCGAAATACGACATCGAATTTCTTCTATTCGGTGATGCCGCAGCGAGTTTGATCGTGGCCGTACTCATTTTCAAAATCGCCGCCGAGCTCATTCAGTCTTCCGTAAACGTGTTGATGGAGAAAACCGTCGAAACCGAAAAGCTCGATAAATATTTAAAAATCATTAACGGGTTTCCAGAAGTGAAAAGAATCGACCAAATTCGCGCTCGTGATCATGGTCATTACATCTTGCTCGATTTGCGTGTTTCCATCGACCACGATTTGTCAATTAAGCAAGGGCACGACATCGGCCGCGAAATCAAACACGACATTCAGCAACAATATCCTGAAGTGGAAGAAGTATTCATCCACGTGAATCCGTATTTTGAAGAGTAAAAAGACCTCTCCAGCGATCGCGGCGCTTTGAGAGGTTTTCATCGTTACAGCGATTGTTCGGACAACCAGTCGAGAACCGGTTGGAATGGCTGTTCGCGCTTTGCACGTTGAAACGAAGCAAAGGGACATCCGTGCAGCCGCAGCCGTTCCGGAATTTGATCGATCGAAAACGACTCTGGACGCAAACTGCGCGTGACTTCCTGCCATTCCAGCGGCGTAGCGACGAGCGCTTCGCGATTTCCGCGAACCGAATAAGGGGCGACGATCGTTTTTCCCTCGGCATGCTGCAAATAATCGACGTACAGCTTGTTGCCGCGGTTTTTTTTCAAACGCTCGGTCGTGAACCAGCTAGGTTCCTTTTCCGTTAAGTAGTCGGCTGCAAAGCGGGTGAATCGGCGCGTGTCCTCATAACTGAAGGTGTCGTCAGGAAGCGGTACATACACTTGCAGTCCTTTGTTTCCCGAGGTTTTCACGAACGAGGACAAGTTTAACCGGTCGAGAATGTCTTTCAACAACAATGCCGCTTCGACGGCAAGGTGAAAGGCGTCTCTCGACGGAGGATCGAGATCGAAAACGATTTCAGCCGGATTTGGCGAATGAATTGTTTGAAAGGGAACGTGTAGTTCAAACGCGAGTTGATTGCCGAGCCAGAGCAAAGAGGCGAGGTTAGAACAAACGATATAGCGGACACCTTTGGATTCATGCGTGCGAATAAAATCCGGTGCATACTCGGGACAGTTTTTTTGATAAAAGCTTTCTCCTTTCACACCGTGCGGGTAACGAATCACTGTCAATTCGCGTTCTTGCAGAAAAGGCAGCAAATGCGGCGAAAGTTCAAGCAAATACTGCAAATAATCGACTTTATGCACGTTTTTCTCCGGCCATAAAAGCTTGTCCGGATGCGTAATTTTTAAGGAACGGCCTTCGACGACAAGTTCCTGCTTACCGAATGTTCGTTGGCTCACGTCAACTCCTCCGATGTTTTCAAATGTCGAATTATGGGAAAAACGAACTAGTCTCTGCTTCAACCGGACGCTTTCTTTTTCGTCTTTTTCTTTGCCTCGGTTTTACCTGTTGCTTGTTTCTTCGGTTTCGACTCGTCAAGGCTTGCTTGCAAAGCTTCCATCAAGTCGACAACATTTTCCCGCCGTGTTGCAGGTGCTGCCGTCTTCACGTCGTTGCCGGCGATTTTTTGTTCAATGACTTCCGACAACGAGCGGCGGAATTCGTCTTCGTATTTTTCCGGTTGAAAATCGGTCGTCAGTTGGTCGATTAATTGGATCGCGGTATCGAGCTCTTTGTTGTTCAGTTCGGCGGATTCTTGGATGCCCGGCACATGCTCGATGTTTCGCACTTCATCCGGGTAAAAGATCGTCTCAAGCAGCAGCCCGTTTTCATAGACCCTGACGATGGCGAGATGTTGCTTCGAATGCATCGTCACCTTGGCAATGCCGATTTTACCGGATTGTTTCATCGCTTGTTTCAACAGATTGTAGGCCTTCGCGCCGTTTTCGCTCGGACCGATAAAGTACGAACGGTTAAAGTAGATCGGGTCGATTTCTTCCAGTTTGACGAAGTCGAGAATTTCCACTGATTTGTTTCGGGTTTGGCGAAGTTCGTCGATTTCGTTTTTTTCCAGCGGAACAAATCGATTCGGTTCGTATTCGTAACCGCGTACAATTTCTTCATTTTCAACTTCTCGTTTGCATTGCGGACAAACCCGTTCATATTTAATCGGCGTATGACATTCTTTATGCAAATAGCGAAGTTTAATATCTTTGTCTTCGGTTGCGGCAAACAATTTAATTGGGATGTGCACGAGTCCGAATCCGATCGAGCCTTTCCACATCGTGTGCATAAGGACAATCCTTTCGTAACGTTTTCTTTTTAATATGTCCCAACGACCGAAACCGATACATTTCATGCCGAAATTTTACGCGAAACTATAAGGAGGACTTATGAAGCCGGAAGAACTTGACCGATTCATTGCTTATTTGGAGACACATTTCGAGGAAATTATTCAACAATGGTTATCTGAAATCGAGATGAACGAGGAAGATCCTTTTTTTCTTCAAGTGGTCGGCAGCGGGAAGAAAACGATGCGCATGATCGTTGCCTATTTGCGCCGTCCGAATCATCAATATTTTGAACGCGTGACACGGAAAATCGTCCGGGAACGGATCGAAGCGAACAGCGATCTGCACGAAATCGTCAGCTCGATCAATTTCGGTCGGAAAATCGTATCTGAACGTATTTGCGAGGCGCCTTTACCGGATAAGGCAAAGACGGAAGTGCTGCTTGATATTTCGTGTTTCTTCGATATTTTTTTATACCATTCCGTAATCGCTTTCAAAGAACAGAAAGAGAAAATCATTCATGAAAAAAACCGATTCATTCAGCAAATGCACGCCGACCGGTTGACGATTCTCGGACAAATCGCCGCCAGCTTCGCGCACGAGTTCAGGAATCCGCTCACGGCGATCAAAGGGTTCATGACCTTATTGAAGAAACGGCATCAGGAAGACGAGAAATCGATGCGGTTTTTGAAAGTGATGGAAAGAGAAATGGAATGTTTGCAGGACAAGGTTACGGGGTTCCTTTATTTGTCGAAACGGGAAGGGTTGGACGACCGTAAAGAATCGGTCGATTTGAAACAATTGCTCGACGACGCTCTCGAGCTGTTGTCTCCGCGATTATTGGATGCGGGAATCTCAGTGGAAAGAGCGATGCCCGAAGAGGAAGTTTCGATTCAAGGGACGGCTGAACAAATTAAGCAAGTGTTTTTGAACATCTTGAACAACGCAGTCGAGGAATTGTGCGAAACCGAGGGGCGGAAACAGATAGAAATTAATTTGTTTGCCAACGATCTGAGGGCAACGGTTTGTTTCGCGAACAACGGAAATAAAATCGAGCCGCATTTGCTTGACGATATATTCGAGCCTTTCATCAGCACGAAAGAACTCGGAACCGGGCTCGGTTTAGCTGTATGCAAGCAAATTATCGAAAAACACGGAGGGAGAATTTTCGTTCAATCCAACGCCGACCGCACGAGCTTTTGCGTCCAGTTTCCAAGGCGGTAACTTGTGTTACCGCCTTACTTGCTTACTGTTCGTCGGCGAGAAATATAACCGCGAACGCTCCCGGCCCCGTATGGGAACCGAGAACAGCGCCGATCGGAAATTCCATCACCCGGGAAGCTCCTGTTTCTTCTTCGATTTGTTTCTTCAGCGTCGATGCCGCCTCCGGGTTTTCCGCATGACAGATGGCGATCGTGTCCCCTTCCGCGCCTTGTTCTTTCAGCAGGTCGACCATCCTGCGGTAGATTTTTTTGCTGCCGCGAATTTTTTCCTTCGGCACGAGCTTTCCGTCTTCGAGACCGATGAGCGGCTTAATGTGCAGCAGTCCGCCGAAAAACGCCGCCGCTTTCCCGATTCTGCCTCCGCGTTGCAAGTAAACAAGATCATCAACCGTGAACAAATAGGCAGTATGGGCAATGCGAAAAGCGATGCGATCAAGGATTTCCTGCTTTGCTTTCCCTAGCTTGGCCATTTCCGCCGCTTCGATGGCCATTAACGCTTGCCCTGCCGACGCTCCTTTCGAGTCGATCGCTTCCATGTCGAAATCCGGAAATTCCTCGGTCAGTTCATTTTTTACGGCAACCGCTGTTTGGAACGTACCAGACAATGCCGAAGAAAAGCCGATGTACAGCACGGAATCGTTTTGTTTCGCATACTTTTCAAATACCGTTTTCAAACGATCGTAAGGAACTTGCGCCGTCTTCGGCAATTTGCCGTCCTGCATCATTTTGTACAATTGTTCCGCCTTCAACGTTTCTCTATCGTAATATTCTTGGCCGTCGACGATCACCACAAACGGGATCACTTCGATTTCATGTTTTTCCGCCAATGAAGCCGGAAGGTCCGATGCGCTGTCGGTCACAATGCGCAAACTCATCATGTTCACCGCCTAAACAGGAATGTTGACTCAATTTTAGGGGTATTGCACATAAAAAGCAACGATTACTCGACATTCGTTGACTTTTTCGACGCCAAGGTGTTATAAACGTTCAAGATGCAAGTTTACGAGAAAGCAGGTGACGGAATGTACGGTGTCTACAATGAATCAAAAATTACGGCGATCGTCATCCTCGGCTCAATTTTTAACGCGGCTTCATTAAATATATTTTTAATTCCGGCGCATGTGTACGCCAGCGGGTTCACGGGGGCGGCACAGCTTTTATCGACTTTGTTAGAAAACACTCCTGTTCCGCTTTCGACCGGTCTGCTTTTATTGCTGCTCAACCTCCCTGTGACTTATTTAGGGTGGAAACGCGTCGGCAAACGTTTTACGTTCTACAGTTTTTTCAGCGTCGTGATGACGACGATTTGTCTCACGATCATCCCGGTGAACCCTTTATCGGACAATATTTTGCTGAATGCCGTTTTCGGAGGGGTCATTGGAGCTATCGGCGTCGGTCTCACGTTAAAATGGGGTGCATCCACTGGGGGCATGGATATCATCGCGCTTGTTCTCTCCCGGATGAAGGACCGCCCTGTCGGCTTGTATTTCTTTGCCTTGAACGGCTTGATCACGTTGTCTGCCGGCTTGTTATTCGGCGGGGAAGAGGCTTTGTTCACGCTTGTCAGCTTATATGCGTCGTCCCGTGTTATCGATGCGATCCATACCCGTCATCAAAAGTTAACCGCGATGATCATTACCGGCAAAGGCGAGGAGATTCAAAAGGCGATTCATGACAAGATGGTGCGCGGAATTACGCGGGTGCCGGCGAAAGGCGCCTTTCACGGTGAAGATAAAGAGATCTTGATTATTGTGATCACTCGATACGAATTGTTTCAACTCGAGCAAACGATCAAAGCCGTGGATCCGACCGCCTTTACGAACATTGTCCAAACGGCAGGCATATTCGGGTTTTTCCGTACTGACACGGTATAAGTGCGGCTGAAAATAGAGGGGAGATCGTATGTAAAATATTCATAAAAAAAGTTCCGATCTTCGATGTTCGAGGATCGGAACTTCGTCACCGGCGTAATGAAACCGTCTTATCCTTTTATATATGATGCAAACGCTTCTTCGATCTTCGGCATCAAAGCGTTCCAGTCCGCATCCATCGTTTTGTTCACCGTTAAAAAGTCTTGGAATCCGAACAAATTGTCGACACCTTCGATTGCAAGCAACTGTTTCAACAATTCATGATCGGGGTCGTCGCCTTTTTTGGCCATGACCCGCCCCTCGAACAGGGGGCCGTCGAGAGCCGTAAATTTCATCGCATTCGGGTTGGGGGTCGGTTCTGCTTTCATGTTCATTTTTCCACCATCTCCATTTCGTTTCATTATTTCGGATTTAAAAGCGAAATCCGTATCTTTTCGACACGACATCGTAAAATCCGAGAGAATTGTACAAATGTTTTGTGACGGAATTGCTCACACCCGTTTCCAATTCAATCGTTTTGATCTGTTCGTTTTCCGCCCAGTAAATAATGTGCAGCAGCAGCTTGCGTCCAATCCCTTGATTTCGGTAGTCATTGTGTACATACAACTCGTTCAACCATATGTATTTACCGCCGTCGCGAAGGCTGATGCCGATGTTGATAAGAGCGAGACCAAGCATTTCGCCGTCGTCTTCGGCAACAACAATCCGCGTATGGTTGACGTCCTCCAACGCCTGATCAATCCCGCTGCGGACGACTTCGTGAGCATCTTTTTCTCCATGCATAGAAATTTGCTGCAAAAATAAGTTTGCGACTTTCTCCCGCACCTCTCGGTCGGCTTCTTGAGTCAATTCGTAAATCTTCACTGCCGCATCCTCCATTGTGGTGATATCCTCTTATTGACTATAATGATAGCAGGAACGGACAGGATTTTGAAGAATGAAACAAACGGAGGGATCGGAATGGAAGATGTGTTGTTCTCTTGGAGCGGCGGAAAAGACAGTGCGCTTGCCCTCTGCGAAACGATACGTTCCGGCCGTTGGAACGTGAGAGGATTGTTGACGACAGCTGCCGAAAACGGACGCGTGCCAATGCACGAATGCCGAACGGAAGTTATTGAACGGCAAGCGAAGGCGGTCGGTGTTCCGCTCATTTCAGTCGTTTTGCCGGAAGCGGCCGCTAACGAAACGTATGAAAAACGAATCGAAGAAACATTGATCGTTCATAAAAATTCAGGCGTGAACACGGTCGTGCACGGCGACATCTTTCTTGAGGACGTGAAGGCGTTTCGCGAACAGCAATTGCAGAAAATCGGCTTTAGCGCGAAATTTCCGTTATGGGGGCGCGACAGCCGGCAGTTGGCGGAACAATTCGTTTCGGAACGATTTCGTGCAAAAATCGTTTGCGTAGACACCGATGTGCTTGACGCGTCATGGCTCGGGAGTGAATACGACCAGGGATTTCTCGATAGGTTACCGGATCACGTCGATCCATGCGGTGAAAACGGCGAATTTCATACGATTGTTTACGACGGACCGATTTTTCGGCATCCGGTCCGTTTCCAACTTTCGAATACGTTCACGAGTCATTCCGGCCGTTTTCACCATTTGGTTGTGGAGTAACAGGAGAAATAATGAAGCCGCCACATGTGTGGCGGCTTTCATCGTTTAGAACGTTGCGGCCGGCGTTGGAACATCGACGATCGGGAACATCGTACCGACTTGCTGAACCTCTTGTACGGGTGCCGGCGCGAACGGGTAGTATCCCTTTACGACCATATACTGCCAAATGTCGTAAGCGTGCCGGTTGCTGTTCAAGAAGGCGTTTTCGAGAAACGTGCGCAAGTAAGGATTGGCACATTCCGTCACCGCGATTGCGTAATCTTTTGCGGCGGACTTTTGGTTCAACAAATAGGCGGTGGCAATTTCCCTGTCGTTCAGTTGGCTCGCGTTCATGCGGACGTCAACAGGTACGAACTGTTGGGACGGGGGCTGGGCAAAATTTTGCAGTTTCGGATGCAGCTGCGTCGGAACGAACTTCGTAATGTCCGGTGTTTGCGGACTTTGCAGAAATTCGACTTTTAAATTGTAGTCTTCGACGTGTTTCGGATAATGTTGCACGAGCAATTGCCTTAGTTCCGGATCCTGCGCTTGTTGAATGAAGCGGCTCATCAATGTCACCGTGTTGTAACAGCTCATCGCCAATTCCGTTAAATCGCGAAATTCGTGGGATGCCAATTGCATGGGAATTCCTCCTTTGAATGGTCGATCGAGCGGCGGGCTTAAAACCCTCCGCCTTTGTTTTGGTCCTTTTGCTGCTTCCATTTGCGCTGTTTGTTCGCTTGTTTGTTCAACGCCTGTCGTTCCTTCATTTCGCCGTCCCTGTCCTGAGCCGGTTTTCTCGCCTTGTCCAAAAATTTCACCCCCCGTGCGTAGTTTTTCTCGAATGGTGAATTTTTATTTCAACCTTTGTGGACGTATCCGCGTGCAAAAGGTATGATGAACTCAAAAAGACTTGGAAATGGGGTTTACGAATGAACGATTTGACACAAGCGGCGGCGGAATTGCTGAAGGAAACGTTTCAAGGGGCGACAGAACAAGGAAGCTGGTACGTCACGACGGAGAAGAATGCCGGAATATTTGGCACGCTGGAACAGTTGTCAGCCGAACAAGCATCGATTTCACACGGCGGAGCTACGATTGCCGCGCACGCCGATCACATTCGTTATTATTTAGAGGTCGCGCGGACGTATATTCGCGGCAAGGAACATGAAAGAGACTGGGGAAAGAGTTGGAAAATCGATCACGTCGACGAATCCGAATGGTCAAAAATTCAACAGGCGTTGCGCGAGGAATATGAGGCGATGCAAGCGGATTTGCAAGCAGGATTTTGGCAAGACGAATACAAGACGAACGTGCTCGCCGCTCTCGCCCATTCTGCCTACCACCTCGGCGCGCTGCGGCAAATGATAAAACCGGTTTCTTAAAGAAACCGGTTGATATAATGAGCAATGCCATCCTCTTCGTTTGATCCCGTCACGTAATCAGCGGCGGCTTTCAACGGTTCAATCGCGTTTTCCATCGCGACGCCGCGGCCGGCCCACGCGATCATCTCCATGTCGTTGTCCTCGTCGCCGAATGCCACGACCCGCTCTCGCGGAATGCCGAGAGCGGCGGCGACTCGTTGCAAGCCGACGGCCTTGTTCACGCCCCCGCGCACGATCTCGACAAGATGGTAGGGCGCGCCCCATGAGCGCTGCTCAATCACTTCTGCATGCGCTTCGCTCAACAGCTCGCGAAGGTCGGTTGCACTTTTTTCTTCGGGGTAGACGACGATCGACGTCGGGTCGTCCTTCACTAACGTTCCGAGATTTCCGGTGTGAAACGTCGGATCTCCCTCCCCAAACGCTTCAATGAAAAAGGCGTCATGCGTTTTTAAGTAAACATCGTCGATTACCTCGACGATAATATTTTTTACACGGAACGCTTCGCATGTTTCGATGACTGTTTTGGCGATGTCCAACGGAATCGGTTGGTGGATGACTCCCCAGTCGCGGTCGAGCGGGTGATGGACGAACGCTCCGTTGAAATTAACGATCGGCGTATCGAGGTCGAGCATTTGATAATACGCTTCGCTCGCACGGAATGGCCGTCCAGTCGCAATCACGACTTTATGCCCCGCTTTTTTTGCAGTAAGCAATGCGTTTTTCGTTTTCGTTGAAATGGTTTTTTCCCCGGTGAGCAAAGTCCCGTCCAAATCGACGGCAAACAAATACGGCTGGTCCATAGAAACTCCTTCCATCGCTAGTTCGTTTTCATCATTATAAAGCAACTTTCCCGGTGACGAAAGCGAATTTGCGCACGACAGCTGATTTTGAGGCATGTGTAAACGCGTCGGTTCCCGTCGAAATGGTTTCAACATCATGCCAAAAAGGTTATACTGAAAGTACAACAAGACGTTATCGAAAAGAGAGGTGGAAACAATGGCAGAGGAAAAAGAACAATTGAAAAAACAAGCAGCCGAAGCGTTGGAAAACGTCATTGACCCGGAACTCGGCATCGACATCGTCAATCTCGGACTTGTTTACGGCGTCGACGTTGACGAAGAGAACAATTGTAAGGTGACGATGACATTAACGGCGATGGGTTGCCCGTTGGCTGCGACGATCCAGGAAGATGTCAAACGAGCGTTGTCGACCGTAGATGAAATCAATGACGCGGAAGTGGAAATCGTTTGGAATCCGCCATGGTCGAAGGATAACATGTCTCGTTATGCGAAAATCGCACTCGGTCTTCCGGATTGATCGATCGGAAAACACTCTCGGCGAGGGAGTGTTTTTTTGCCTTTACGGCACTGACGTGCCAGCGAAGCCGTCGAACAGCGGCCAAGGCACGTAAAAGTCGACAGAAGGCGGCAAAACGCGAGGCATACTGGCGCGAAGCCTGCACCTGCACATTTAGCGCAGGCCGCGGCTGAAAAGGAGGATGCAGATGGGCGATGATCGGTTTCGGATCACGAAAACGACTATTTCAATGGAAGCCGTCGTCGATCAAGTCGTTCACCGGAACGCGGGAGCTGTTTCAACGTTTATCGGCACTGTACGGGAAATGACAGGCGAGAAGCGGACACTGTCTTTGCAATATGAGGCGTACGTGCCGATGGCGGAGAAACAGTTGGCGCTGATTGGAGATGAAATCGAACGCCGATGGGCGGGTACGAAAGCAGCGATCGTTCATCGGATCGGAAAGCTTGCCGTTTCCGATGTCGCCGTCGTCATCGCCGTTTCTGCGCCGCACCGGAACGAAGCTTTTGAGGCGAGTCGTTATGCGATTGAACGAATTAAAGAAATTGTTCCGATTTGGAAGAAAGAACAGTGGGACGACGGAACGAGCTGGGTCGGCAACCAAAAGGAAACGGTCGCTTATACGGACGCAGAAGAAGGAGAAGGATAAATGGTACAGCTTTTGTTGTTTGCCGGATTGCGGGAAAAAGCAGGCACCGGGACCATCCCGTGGAATGAAGTTCCAATTAGTGTCGGTGAATTAAAACAAAGATTGCGCGAGCACTATTTCGACGGGTCGTCGATTGACGGCATCATGATCGCCGTCAATGAGCAGTACGCGCATGATGAAACGGAGATTCGCGATGGGGATACGGTGGCACTCATTCCGCCAGTTAGCGGGGGATGAGCGGGTGTCAGCCGTTATCCTTTTTTTTATTGTCCTGCTGTTTCTCATCGCAGTCGTAACATAAATATTCGTGGCCGGGGAGCAAAATTCCGTTGAAAAATCCGTTTTCACAGTACACCGCTTTGTTGCAAATTTTACATGTGCCGATGAATTCCTTCATAATTATCACCTCTTATTTATGGTATTCGCCATCCGGCGCCATTGCTCCTGCATAAAAGCGCTTACACATATTCTTGTATAAAAATACAAACACCGATACAATTATTCCGATAAATTCAGTAATAACGCACAATTTTTAAAAAAGATATTGATTTATTATACGTTATTATGTATAATTCATGATCAAACGCAAGTGAACTCTCCTTCGGCAGAGGGTTTGCTTTTTTCATTTCAGGAGGACGTTATGCAGATTGGAATTGTTGGGGCTACAGGATATGGAGGGGCCGAATTACTGCGGGTTTTGCATCGACACCCGGAAACAGAGATGCTTCATCTCTATTCATCGTCGCAAGCAGGCGAGGATGTTCGTGTCGTTTTTCCTCATCTCGGGAGGCTCGGGAAAGTAGAGCTTGAACCGATTGAGCCGGTGGTGATGGCCGGGAAGCTGGATGTCGTATTCATCGCAGCGCCGCCGGGTGTTTCCGCCGAGTTAACCCCTTTGCTCGTGGAGAAAGGCTTGCGGGTGATTGATTTGTCAGGGGATTTTCGCCTTCGCGATCCGCACATTTATGAAACATGGTACGGCCGGAAAACGGCTGCAAAGAAATGGCTGGATCATGCGGTATACGGATTGACGGAATGGAACAAGCCATCGATCGCCGAGGCGGCATGCGTGGCTAATCCTGGATGTTTTCCAACCGCTTCGCTTCTCGGATTGCTTCCGCTCGTAAAGCGGCGATACGTGAATCCGGAATCGATTATCATCGATGCGAAGACCGGCGTTTCCGGGGCAGGAAGGGGATTGTCCTCGGCCGTTCACTTTAGTGAAACGAACGAAAATTTATCGATTTACAAAGTCAACAGCCATAAACATACGCCGGAAATTGAACAAGTGCTGCACGACCATAACGACGACGTCGCTGCCGTCACGTTCAGTCCTCATCTTGTTCCGATGACACGGGGGATTTTGGCGACGATTTACGGTACCGTTTCGCCGGGCGTGACGCCGGAGGCGCTGAGGGAAGCTTTCCTTGAAAGTTACACCTCTTGTACGTTCGTTACGATCCGGGAGCAGGACCGGTTCCCGTCAACGAAAGAAGTGTATGGATCGAACCAATGTGACATTGGGTTGGCGTTTGACGAGCGAACGAAACGCGTTACGGTCGTTTCGGCGATCGACAATTTAATGAAAGGAGCCGCAGGGCAAGCCGTCCAGAACATGAATGTGATGTTTGGTTTCGATGAGTCCGCGGGGCTGGAAGCGTTGCCGGTATTTCCATAGACACGAAGTTCAAGTCGAATGGATAGGAGAGGAGAACGAGATGACAATCGTAACAGGAACGGAGACAACGATTGTAAAAAAAGCAGATGGGAGCATAGCATCGCCGCAAGGGTTTTCAGCGAGAGGCATTCATACCGGGATGAAGAAAAGAAGAAACGATCTCGGTGTCATTCTTTGCGATGTCGCGGCGGAAAGCGCCGGCGTGTATACGTTAAGCAAGCTTCAAGCGCCGCCGTTGAAAGTGACGAAGCAGACGTTGGCGAAGGACGGTTTGTTGCGTGCCGTCGTTATTAACAGCGGCGTGGCGAATGCGTGCACGGGCGAGCGCGGCTACGAAGATGCGTATACGATGCAACAGACGACAGCGCGTTGTTTCGGCGTTCCAGAAAGCCAAGTGGCCGTCAATTCGACGGGAGTGATCGGCGAGTATTTGCCGATTGACACGATTGTCGAAGGCATCGAAGAGCTCGCTCAAGTGGAAGCAGCAGACGGTGCGGACGCGTTTTGCGAAGCGATTTTGACGACGGATACGGTGACGAAGCAGACGTGTCATGAAGCGGTGATCGACGGGAAGAAAGTGACGATGGGCGGCGCGGCGAAAGGTTCGGGGATGATTCACCCGAACATGGCGACGATGCTGGCATTCGTGACGACCGATGCAAAGGTGGAGCGCGGCGCGTTGCAAACGGCGTTAAAGGAAGTGACGGATTTGACGTTCAACCGGATTACGGTGGACGGGGATACGTCGACGAACGACATGGTGCTGGCGATGGCAAGCGGTTTGGCCGGAAACGAGGCGTTATCGCCGGAGCACCCGGAATGGGACGTGTTCGTGGAGATGCTTCGGCAGACGTGCGAGGCGTTGGCGAAAATGATTGCCCGCGACGGTGAAGGAGCGACTAAGTTGATTGAAGTGGCCGTGAGCGGAGCGAAGAACGATGTGGAGGCAGGCAAAGTAGCGAAGCAAATTGTCGGGTCGGACCTCGTCAAGACGGCGATGTTCGGGAGGGACGCCAACTGGGGGCGAATCATCGGTGCCATTGGGCAAAGCGATGCCGAAATTGATCCGGATCACATTGATATTTCGCTTGGGGACATTCAAGTATTGAGTGACAGCCGGACGACAGCATTTTCCGAAGCTGACGCTGCCGCTTATTTAGGTGAAGAAACGATTCACGTATTCGTTGATTTGCATGTCGGAGACGGATTCGCAAAAGCATGGGGATGTGACTTGACGTATGAATACGTACGAATCAACGCCAGTTATCGCACGTGAAGAGACGGTGCCTGAAACGCGGGAAAGGATCGTGATCAAATGCGGAGGCAGCATTGTCGGGCGGTTGACGGACGATTTTTATAAAAGTATTCGGGAAATGCAGCTGGCCGGCTATGCGCCGGTCATCGTGCATGGCGGAGGGCCGGACATCGACGTGATGCTGCAGCGGCTCCAAGTGCCTTCGGAATTTGTGAACGGCTTGCGAAAAACGGATGCCCGCGTCATGGACGTCGTTGAGATGACATTGTCCGGCATCGTCAATAAGAAACTTGTGCGGAAATTGAACGAATGCGGCATTCAGGCGGTCGGTCTTTCGGGATGCGACGGACGGCTGCTCGAAGCGGAGCCGATTGATGAAGAACGGCTTGGGTTTGTCGGGAAAGTGGCGAAAGTTAACGAGCCGCTGTTGCGTGCATTGCTGGATCAAGAGATTGTCCCGGTCCTTGCGCCGATCGGATTTCACCCGTCCGGAGAACGCTATAACATCAATGCGGATACGGCGGCTGCCGGTGTCGCTGCTGCCATCGGGGCAGAAAAATTGGCGTTCGTCACCGACGTTCCGGGTATTTTAAAGGGCAGCAAATGCTTGGCTTCGGCAACGGAAAGAGAAATCGCCGACATGATTGACGACGGAACGATTACGGGCGGAATGATTCCGAAAGTCCAAGCGGCGTTGGATTGTTTGAAGCAACGTGTGCGAGAGGTGATGATCGTGTCGGGGGAAACAAAAGTCATCCAACGAGGAAAAATCGTCGGTACGGCCATTTACATTGAAGAATTGGAGGGAAGGCGATGAGCCGCTTGTTTCCGAATTACGGCCGTTGGGAGTTGGCTCTTGCATCCGGTAAAGGCGCTCATGTCGTTGACACCGACGGCAACGCTTACCTTGATTTTATTTGCGGGATCGGCGTGACGAATCTCGGCCATTGCCATCCAGACGTCACCGAAGCCGTTCAAGCCCAGCTTCATAAAGTGTGGCATGTTTCGAATTTGTTTCAAATCGAGTCGCAGGAAGAAGTCGCCCGCAAGTTGACCGAGCATTGTTCCGGAGACGCAGTCGTGTTTTGCAACAGCGGGGCGGAAGCGAACGAGGCTGCAATGAAGCTCGCGCGAAAACATACAGGCAACCATAAAATCATCACCTTTGCCGGTTCTTTTCACGGCCGCACGTTGGCAACGCTTGCGGCGACCGGTCAAGAAAAAGTGAAAACCGGATTTGGTCCGCAGTTGGAAACGTTCATTCATGTGCCTTTCAATGATATCGAAGCGTTGCGAGAAGCAATCGACGATGAAACGGCGGCGGTCATGGTCGAGGCCGTTCAAGGCGAGGGCGGGATTCATCCGGCCGATGCCGATTTTTTGGCGCAAGTGGAAGTCGAATGCCGAAAGCACGGAGCGTTATTGATCGTCGACGAAGTGCAAACCGGCATCGGGCGGACGGGAAAAGCATTCGCGTATCAGCATTACGGAATTTCGCCTGATGTCATCACGGCAGCGAAAGGACTCGGGAACGGCTTTCCGGTCGGTGCGATGATCGGTAAAGCAGAGTTGGCCAACACGTTCGGCCCTGGCACGCACGGAAGTACGTTCGGGGGAAATCCGTTGGCGATGGCTGCAGCTTCAGCGGTGCTTGATGTTGTTTTCCGCGACGGGTTTCTTTCCGAAGTAGAAAGAAAAGGGCGATGGTTAATGCAAATGCTGCATGAACAACTGCAAGACGTTCCAGAGGTGACAGCGGTCCGCGGCAAAGGGTTGATGGTCGGGATCGAATGCGAAGAGGCGGCGGCGATCGTGACGAAGGTAAGGGAGAAAGGATTGCTCGTTTTGCTTGCCGGTTCGAATGTTGTCCGGCTGCTGCCGCCGTTGATCGTTACGGACAGCGAGCTCCGCGAAGCGGTATCGGCTATCGTTGAAGCTTTCGACAAAAAATGAATAGAATATACAAATCGAGATAAACGCCGAATTTCAAAAAATGTGTTGATAAATAAGTTTTTTTAAGATAAAATAAGAATACTCGCAGCACATATTGCTGCATAATTTATTCGTATATATGTATAAAAATACAATTCTTCGAATAGATTGGATGGAAAGGAGGCGGTCCCTTGATCGCTTTGGCATTGAAAGATAACGAAATAATGAATTTGAGCGGAAAAGATTTGTTGACATTGGCGGATTACAGCAGCGGCGAAATTTACGGGTTGCTTGAGCTTGCTGAACAATTGAAGAAGGAGAGCTATTCGCCGTTATTGATAGGCAAATCACTCGGCATGATTTTCGAGAAACCTTCCACGCGTACGCGCGTTTCGTTTGAGGTGGCGATGACACAGCTTGGCGGTCATGCGCTGTACTTGAATCCTGCCGATTTGCAGCTCGGGCGCGGTGAAACGATTTCCGACACGGCAAAGGTGCTGTCACGTTACGTGGACGCGATTATGATCCGCACGTTTGAACAAGAAAAAGTCGAGCAGTTGGCGGAGGGGGCGGACGTCCCCGTCATCAACGGCTTGACGAACGACTATCATCCATGCCAAGTGCTCGCTGATTTGTTGACGATCAAAGAAAAGTTCGGCACGATTGCAGGCAAAACGCTTGCGTACATCGGGGATTGCAATAACATGACGCATTCGTTGATGATTGGTGCGGCGAAAGTCGGCATGAACGTGACGATCGTTTCTCCGCAAGGCTGCGAGCCGAGTCAAAAGATCTTTGGCGATGCGAAACAAACGGCTGCCGGGACCGGTGCGGCAATCACCTTGACGAACGATCCCGTTGAGGCGGTGGAGACGGCCGATGTCATTTATACGGACGTATGGACGAGTATGGGAGACGAAGAAACGTCCGAGCGCATTGAAAAATTGGAGCCGTTTCAGGTGAACGCAAAGCTGTGGGCGCATGCGAAGAAATCTCCCATTTTTATGCACTGTTTGCCCGCACACCGCGGCCAGGAAGTGAGCGCAGAAATCATCGACGGTCCGAATTCGGTCGTCTTTGACCAGGCAGAAAACCGCTTGCACGCGCAGAAAGCATTGCTTACTGCATTGATTGGTTGATTCAGCTTAATACAATACGGTATCGATCATCGACGGCCGGCCCCTAAACAGGGGTCTTTTTTTTATAAAGATTGAAAACAGGAGGAAAGGCCGTGAACGTGACGATCGATCAAATCATTCGCCAATTGCAATACAAAACTATGGAAAAACTCGACAGCGTAAAGCCTGTCGTCATTAAAAACCTTCATTATAAAATTCAAGATTTGAACGTCAGCGAACGAAAGGGGACGATGAACGTCGGATTGACGGGAGAAGTAGACGGCGAAACGTTTGCGAAATGGGCGGGAGAAGGTGAACCAGGGCAGAGCGGCAGCGGATCAGAAAATGACAATAAAGAATGAACCCCCCGGAGGCTGCAGCAGCTCCGGGGGTATTCGCATTACAAAAAGAAAAGCACGACGGTTCCGGCAATGAAGCAGTAGATCGTAAAATATCCGAGGTTTCCCCGTTCCATGATTCCCATTAACCATTTCAGCGAAAGGTAGGTCGCGCCAAAGCAAATAAGGAAAGAAATGATGTAAGGAATGAGCAGTCGATGAAAGGATGGATCTTCCAACATTTTCGGCAGCTCAAGAATGATGCCTCCAACGCTGACAGGAATATAGAGCAAAAAGGAAAAACGCAAAGCCGTTTTTTGCTTCATGCCGACCCCCATCGAGGCGACGATGGTGGCTCCTGACCGGCTGATACCGGGAATTAAGGCGACCGCTTGGGCAAGTCCGACGATCCAAGCGTCTTTCAGGGACAAGTCTTGATCGTTTTTCCTGCCGCGCAAATTACGGATGAGCCATAAAGCGATGCCGGTCACAAACAACATGAGACCAATCATCGTCACCGTTTTAAAATGATCGGCAATGTAATCGTTGAACAATACACCGAGAACACCGGCCGGAATCGTTCCGACAATCAAATAAACGATAAACATGAACTCATCTTTTGAGTCTTTATGGCCGCGAACGGCATAATTCACGCTGTGGTTGAACAGGCGAATGATATCTTCTCGGTAGATGACGAGAACCGCCAACAACGATGCGGTATTAACGAACACTTCAAAGCTGAGGCCGGGAATTTTCATGCCTAACAAATGTTCTACAAGGATGAGATGGCCGCTCGAAGAAATCGGGATCGGCTCGGTGATCCCTTGCACAAAACCTAGAAAAACGTACTTTAATAGAACAAGTAAAGACTCCATCTTTTCCTCCGTCCGTCAGTCGAATTGTCGAATTGAAAGAGGGCTTGACCGTACTTTATTATTATTGCGATTCATTGGGATGCTGTAAAGACTTTTTTCGCCATAAAATAGACCGCGCATGGCCGGACATCGTATACGCCCATTTTATGCTCGTCCTTTCAACATATGCCCTAAGGGTGAATATCATGGAATTGAATCAGGAGGCACCTCGCAAAGGGGATTTTCATAGGAGGTTAATGTATGGATCAATACGAAAACAAGAGTCCAGAAAACGTAAGTCCTGCAAATGTCGGTCCGAATGAAATGCCGCAAAACGTAAGTCCCGCTGCCTTCGGGCAAAACATCCCGACGGGCTATGCACCGCAGTCGGTCAGCCCGATGGGCATGGGAGCAAATGCAAATCCGAATTTGCTGCCGCAAGGGATCAGCCCGGCGCACATGGGAGCAAATTTCATGCCGCAAGGGATCAGCCCGGCGGAGATGGGCGCGAATTTTATGCCGCAAGCGGTCAGCCCCGCATACTCGGGCGCGCCCGGATTTGAGAGTCCGGCGATGAAATCGCCGTGCGGCAAATCGAATATGATGCCGCAAGGGATCAGCCCGGCGGAAATGGGAGCGAATTTCATTCCGCAAGGGATCAGCCCGGCGGAAATGGGAGCGAACTTCATGCCGCAGGGTGTCAGCCCAGCACAGATGGGAGCGAACTTCATGCCGCAAGGAGTCAGCCCAGCGGAAATGGGAGCGAACTTCATGCCGCAAGGGGTAAGTCCGGCTTATATGGGTCCCGAACACAAAAAGAAGATGTATGACTTGGCAAAGAAACACATGAATCAGCATGTGACGATCAATACGGTCGATGGAAACCAGTTTAATGCATATATTAAAGACGTCGATGCGGAGAATCTATATATTGAAATCGAACCCGAGGGGAATGAGTCGTTCGAGAACGAACAGCGCGAAGACGAACAAGATGAACGTCTCTGGGGATATCCCGGCTTCGGCTATGGGTACCCTTACGGATTCGGATTCCCGGGATACGGATCGTTTGTCATCCCTCTTGCATTCCTGGCAGGTCTCTCGGCCGGAGCCATCTGGTAATCAACGATGCATCAACCGTTTTGGCGGTTGATGCTTTTCTTTTGCAAGAAGATTGGTCGACTCCGGAAAGTCCAATGCTCTGCAGGCCGTGTTGCTTAAGCTTCGGTCGGTTCTTGCTGCCGCGGAGATGAAAGCCCGAGTGGCCAGATGCCGTTTCATGATTGTCCCCCGCGCCATAGTGTGTACAACAAAGAAAGCGAGGCGAGGGGGAACTATGACTTACTTGAAACGGGTATTTCAATTGGACGAACAATGGTGTCATGTCCGGCTTCCGGATCATCCTAACGGGTATTGCGTAATGATTCTCGGAGATTTGAACCATTTCGTGAACGAATCGCGCAGTTTGTGGGAGGAATCGGAACAGCGGCGTCATCTAGTCGAAACGCTGTTGGATAACGGTTATACCGTTTTCTATTCTCACTTGTACGGAGCCCATTGGGGAAATGATGATTCCATCAAGCTGTCCGAAGATTTGATTCATCATGTTTTGTCCAAAGGGATCTTAAACGAAAGAATCCATCTGCTGGCCGAAGGAATCGGTGCGTTAACGGCTCTAGGTTTGATGGAGAGAAACGGACGGAAAATCCGTTCCGCGGCATTCGTGAATCCGTGTCTCGACCTGAAAGCATATGTAAATGAAGCGGCGGAAACGCGATGGTCTTACAAAAAATTAATAAAACAGTTGGCGGATGCGTATCAATTACCTGTCGAGTCGATTCACGAAGTGATCGAAGACAAGCACGACATAACGGCTTTGAATGCGAAAGTCCCGGTAAAAATTTGGCATTCGACATCGAGTCACGTTTATCCATTCAAGGTACACAGCAGGGTTTACGCGGCATACAGAAAGAAGCAGGGGGCGCCCGTTAGTCTGCTGCTGCATTACCCGGAAAAGCGTTTTTATTTTAACGAACCCTTGGTTGCGTTTTTTCATAATCATGAGGCAGAATTGTAAATGGAAATCGCTGGGCGAAACGATCGGGGCCATGTGTACGAATGTGTTGCAACAGTAAGGGAATTTCTATACGATAAACGTAGTTGACGAATCAATCATCGTTCTCTTGCCGACGTTTTCGTTATTCCGAGTTGAGCACGTTTTTTCGGAGGTGAAGATCCCGCTTGCAATGGGCATGAAAAAACCGCCGGCGTTCCGGCGGGAATTATTTCTTTTTTGAAAGCAAATCGATGATGGGGCCGAGTTTCTTTAAAGCGGGGCCGACCTGGTTGGCCATTTTCATTGCTTGATCGACGCCGCCTTTAATTTTGTTCATGTCCAAGTTGCCGTCCTTCGTCATGAAAGGGCTGAGAATCGACTGAAGGGTGTCATTTGCATCGCTGGTTGGCTTGGCCGATTCTTTGTTATTTTGTCGCTGGTTTTGTTGCGGCGGGGCCGGCGGAGTTCCGAACAAGAAATCCGACCACGGATCCGCAGGTGGACGTTGATTTCTATCGTCTGCCATTGGTAAACCTCCTTCGAGTACGTCTTTCTGCCATCGTATGTAGATGAGAACTTTCCATACAGGGCGGGAACCCCTGAAAATAACAAATTAGGCGTAGTTCTCCATGGACAAAACGAGTGAAATCTATTAAAATTATGACCTAGTCATAATATGAACTATCAACACATCATCAACCGTTAAGCGGAGGGAGCAAATCGAATGAATGTCGGGATTTTGGGAATCGGAAGATACGAGTCGGAGAAGGTTTTAACCAACAAAGACCTTGAAGGAATGATGGATACATCAGACGAATGGATTCGAACGAGAACTGGGATTGAGGAACGGCGCGTGGCACCTGAAGGTGTCGATACATCGGACATGTCGTACGAAGCAGCGAAAAAAGCTTTGGATGCGGCCGGGCTTACGGCGCAGGAACTTGATTTGATTATCGTCGCCACCGTAACGTCTGATTACCCGTTTCCGTCGGTCGCTTGCATGATTCAAGAGCGTCTCGGTGCCAAGCAGGCAGCGGCATTTGATATTGGCGCAGCATGTGCCGGATTTATGTACGGCATGATCACAGCGAAACAATTCATCGAAAACGGCGTCTATTCGAAAATCCTTATCGTAGGCGCAGAAAAACTAACAAAAATCATCGATTGGACCGATAGAAGTACTGCGGTATTGTTCGGGGACGGTGCCGGGGCAGTCATCCTTGGCGAAGTGTCCGAGGGCAAAGGGATCCTATCTTTTGAACTCGGAGCCGACGGTTCGGGTGGTAAACATTTATATCAAGATGAATATATAAAAATGAACGGACGCGAAGTGTTCAAGTTCGCTGTCCGGCAAATGGGTGAGACGGCCGTAAATGTGATCGAGAAAGCCGGTCTTACAGCTGAAGACATCAATTTCTTCATTCCGCATCAAGCGAACGTGAGAATCATGGAAGCGGCAAGGCAGCGCCTAGACGTTCCGAAAGAAAGAATGGCTTTTTCCGTTCATAAATACGGGAACACATCATCCGCCTCGATTCCGATCGCGCTCGTGGAGGAACTCGAAAAAGGAACGATAAAAGACGGGGATCTTATAGTACTCGTCGGTTTCGGCGGGGGCTTGACTTGGGGCGGCATAGCCCTTCGCTGGGGACAATAGAAAGGAGTACGTGTCATGGAAAAAAAACGTGTGGTTGTTACCGGTTTGGGTGCGGTTACCCCGCTCGGCAATAATGTTGGAACGACATGGAAAAATGCAGTTGCCGGAGTCAACGGAGTCGCGGAAGTAACGCGCGTCGATGCTTCGCAGTTTCCTGCCAAAGTTGCAGGTGAAGCGCGAGATTTTGATCCTTCCGAGTACATTGAAAAAAAGGAACTACGGAAAATGGATCGCTTTACCCACTTTGCCATGGCTGCATCGCTCATGGCGGTTAAAGATGCCGACTTGACGATTGACGAAAACAATGCCGACCGCGTCGGCGTTTGGCTCGGATCAGGCATTGGCGGAATGGCTACTTATGAAGAGCAAGTGAAAGTATTCGTTGAAAAAGGCTACCGCCGCGTCAGTCCGTTTTTCGTTCCGATGATCATTCCCGACATGGCGGCGGGACGTGTTTCGATGGAGATCGGTGCTAAAGGGATTAGCGCCTGTACGGTTACCGCTTGCGCGACGGGAACGAATTCGATCGGAGATGCATTCAAGTTGATCCAGCGCGGGGACGCGGACGTCATGATTACCGGTGGTTGCGAAGCCTCGCTGACGAATATGGCCTTTGCTGGATTCAGTGTGATGAAGGCGTTATCGACCAATCCGGATCCGAATTCAGCCAGTCGACCTTTTGACGCTAACCGCGACGGGTTCGTCATGGGCGAGGGAGCCGGTGTCATGGTGCTGGAATCTTTGGAATCCGCACTTAACAGGGGGGCTCACATTTACGCCGAGATTGTCGGATACGGGGCCACTTCCGATGCTTATCACATTACCGCGCCGTTGGAAGATGGAAGCGGCGGAGCGCGTGCGATGCGTCAAGCGCTTGATGACGCCGGCGTCGAACTCGACGAGGTCGGCTATTTGAACGCGCACGGGACAAGCACACCGCCGAACGACGCAATGGAAACGGCTGCAATCAAGACGGTGTTCGGGGAACACGCATACCGTCTTCCGATAAGCTCCACGAAATCAATGACCGGGCATTTGCTCGGGGCGACCGGAGGCGTCGAAGCAATCTTTTGCGTCAAGGCGCTTGAAGACGCGATTTTGCCGCCGACGATTCATTATGAAACGCCCGATCCGAACTGTGATCTCGATTATATTCCGAACGAAGCGAGAAAAGCGGACGGCCTCGAAGTAAGCATGAGCAATTCTTTCGGATTCGGCGGACATAACGCAACGCTCGTTTTCAAAAAATACCATTCTTAAGTATTCTCATCCCCTCAAGCGAAGCTGGCTTGAGGGGATGTCTTTTTTTCGGCATATTCCGATCGGCCGTTCAATAAACTGGGTAACAGGACGAGCAATGAGGGAGAACGCATATTATGGTTATTCGCTTCTTTTTGCTTATGATCGGATTTGGACTTGCCGTCGGCGGGGGTGTCACGGTCATTCTTTACATGAATTTAATGGCCGTCGGCCATGGGTTCGGGCAATATTTGCTTTTTATGGTGACGCGCGTGGAGTTTTATATTTTCTTGACCGGGCTGTCTCTTATATGGGGGAGCTTGTTTTTGCCGTGGGATCGTTCATGAAAATTGTGGAATAAATCAACTTTCCTCTGACCATACTGTGGGTACAAATCCGTGTAAGCGAGGGGTTTTCACATGCAGTATTTAGGAGACGTTTGGGTCAACTGGTTTGAGGGAGAAGAAAATGGCTACAATGTTTGCGAGTTTCATGAATGGCGGAAAGAAGACGTTATTGAATTGCTCGATCAAGTTCCCGTTTTGAAAATCGAACCCGTCTTGTTTGACCAAATCGAGAATGATTTGGCGGATTTGCCTGCCGACTTGCTGGCAGACGTACATAACAAAAGCTTCATACGGAAAAACAATCAGCGCCAGAGCATCGAATATTGTTTTATTGCATATGACGGGATGCGGATCCTCGCGGTCGACACAATGGGGTACCGGATTCCGGTCCGCAAGAGCCGTCTGATTCCGCGACAGGAACAGGTGGTTGCAGAGAAGATGAAGGATGAAAAAACGAGCGTCTATCGTTTCGATAATGACCGGGCTTTGAAGAATTTTCACATTCTTTCTCCCGATCCCCGCTGGATGAGAGGGTTGACGAGACGAGAACGGAAGTTGAAACAATTGTTGTTCATGGCGCTCGATCAGCTTCACGCATCGGGAACAACAGCCGAAGTACGGTATTGGTATACCGAGTGGGTGCCGAAAAAGTATTTTGAAATCCAGACGATGCATTTCGAAGAAGCGTGGCACCAATTGTACGCGGAATTACAAATCGGGTGGTCCGATCACCATTACGACATTTGCGAGCGAATCATTAAGGGACAACCTTTTTTCGAAAATCTTTGGGAAGCGGAACACGGAAAACGAGTCAATGAACAAAATCATTAATGAGCGGCCGCGGAAATGGCGGTTGCTCTTTTTTATTTGCTGCCCTCAGCTCATTTTTAAGTACGCATCTGTAAAACAAAAATGCGTGGTTTTTCAAAAATGAAGGAAAAGTGGATAAATTTATAGTATCATGAGTCGAGAGGGAAGCCGATTCGTTATGGCAAACGCCAAGTGTCATACAAATAAAGGGGGTTTTTACTTGGCGAAATTCATGAAAAGCAGGAAGTGGGGAACGATCGGGATACCGATCGCCATGCTGTTGATTTTAAGTGCTTTGTTATTGTTCCGCAATCTTCAACTGCAACAAGTGCTTCCGAGTGAGGGGTGGAGCCGCTCAATCCAATTACCCGCAATAGCATCCGGAAGGGACTATCCCTTCTTAAGGGAAGCGGACGGGAAATTTGAAATTTACACACGAGGAAAAACCGAACTCCACCGTCTTGTGGTAGATTCTGAACTGAACGTCGTCAACGATTCGAAACTCGCGGTGAAGATCGCCGCCGACAAACCGTTTTGGGCAGGAAACCACAAGGTTGTTTATTTGAAAAAAGATCAATTGATGCTCAACGACGAAGGGAAAAATTCGGTTTTGGCGTCAAGTGTTGACGGCATGCAAGCTGCTGGAGACAATCTGATCCTATGGAAAGGGACGAAATTGTACAAAGTCGATGTGTCGAGCTTTCAATTAAACAAAATTGGTGAGACACAACATTGGATCAAACATGTCGTTCTGGATAAAGAAAAAGACTCGTTTCTTGTCGTCTCCGTTCCCGACGGCGAACATATGCAAACTGTATTTTTCAAGAAAACCGGGAAGAACTATAAACGCTTTCCGCTGTTTACGATCCCAACATCTCCGAATACCAGTGTTGCAGGTTTCGATTTCGCCGTCAACGGAAAGGAAGTGAAAGTTTCCTATTCAGCCTACGTAGCGGGGGCAGGCGGAGCGCGGAGAGACAATTATCTCGGCAGCGCCGTCTTGCAAAGCCCGAAACCGAAAACTTCGGTAAATCTTATTCGATCGATTCACGATGAAGAGACGAAGGCAGCGATTCCGGAGGCCGCCTTCAGCCGAATTTCATATGTAAAAGGGGAACCGGTCATTTTGCTCACCGGACGAGGGATTTTGCCGACAGGCGTCGAAGCGGACAGCGTATTCCGAGCGGTAAATGAAAACGGTCAATGGACAGCGTCGCGGATCAGTTCCACGAACGGACCTTCGGAAAACCCTTTCTGGCTGAACGACCAGACGGTGTTATGGTTTGATTTTGACGATTACGAACGGTACCGACTAGAGGGCGCAAGTCAAGATCCTGAAGTCATATCGGAGAGTTTGCAGCTGCGCAGCGAGGATTGGGCAAATGCGTTCAACCATATGCTGCCCACGTTAACAGGGTCTTTGCTCATGTTCTTTTATGCGAGTTTTCTCTGGGCATTGCCGGTCGGACTTTTTCTAGTCATTTTAATGATTACGAGCATTACGATGATGGAACGAAATCCGTCCTGGATTCTGTATGTCTCGATCGCCTTATATTTAGGCATGCAGTTGTATTTCATCCAAACCCTTCTGACGGAAACATTTTTCCGGTATGCGCCCGAATATTTAACTTTCCCCGGAGGGATCTATATCGTTCCGGTCATTTTGGCGGCAGCTTCATGGTTTATTTTACGCGCGGTTGGGACAGAAGACTGGGGAGTCATTGCACGAACGAGCTATTTTATCGGTATCGACGGTCTCATGCTCGCGTTTCTAATGGGTCCTTACATGATTTAAGACACAAAAACACCCTCGTTGTTTCCTCCCGAGGGTGTTTTGCTTTTTTTCGCTTTTCGTTTACGGTTGTTTCATCGACCGAGCCCGACGGCTTTTTCAACTTTTTTCAAGGTTTTTTGCGCCGTTTTGCCGGCTTTTGCCGCCCCGCGGTCGAGCGCCTCATCGACCAGGCTCGATTCGATGATTTCGTAATACCGTTTTTGCAACGGCCGCAATTTTTCCACTACCGCCTCCGCCACGTCTGTCTTAAATGCTCCGTATCCTTTTCCTTCGTACGCTGTTTCGATTTCTTCGATCGTTTTTCCGGAACAGAGCGAGTAAATGGACATCAAGTTGCTGATTCCCGGCTTCTTCTCCGGATCGAATCGCACGGCCATGTCAGAATCCGTTGTTGCGCTCTTGATTTTTTTGATGATACTTTTTTCATCGTCGAGCAAATAGATCGTCGCTTTTTCGTTCGCGTCAGACTTGCTCATTTTTTTCGTCGGTTCGACAAGTGACATGATTCGCGACCCGATTTTCGGAATTTGTCCTTCCGGCATCGTAAAGATTTCGCTGAAACGGCGATTGAAACGTTCCGCGATATCTCGCGTCAGTTCAATGTGCTGCTTTTGGTCGTCGCCGACCGGAACGATCTCGGTATTGTATAACAAGATGTCGGCCGCCATCAACGGTGGATACGTAAGCAAGCCTGCCGAAACCGCCTCTCTGTTTTGCGACTTGTCTTTAAACTGAGTCATGCGTTCCAGTTCGCCGATATAAGCGACACATTGCATGATCCACGCCAGCTGGGCGTGTGCGGGCACTTCCGACTGAATGAAAAGCGCAGATCGGTCGGGATCGATTCCGGCTGCCAAATAGAGGGCTGCCAGTTGCCGGATGTAGTTTCGCAATTCAGCAGGATCTTGAGGCAAAGTAATCGCATGCTGATCGACGATGCAAAAGTAACATTCGTTATCGTCCTGCATAGGGGGGAAATGTTGCAAAGCGCCGAGATAATTGCCGAGCGTAAGCGTTGCCGTTGGTTGAATTCCGGAAAAAATCACAGCCATAGGTCATCGTCCTTTCTCTTATCAAAATAAAAAAGTTCATCCATCCACATCGGGACGAATGAACCGCGGTACCACCCTTATAGTCCCGTCCTTTGACGGAACCGCTTGAGTCCGAGGAGGCCGACGAGCTTCCCCGGTTTTCTTTGTAACGCCTGAAAATGACGCCGAAGCCTACTCCTTATCGTTTCGGTTCGGAGCTCCGAAGCCCATTCCGCACCGTCCGCTTCCCGTTCGCACCAACCACGGGCTCTCTGCAAGCTTTTGAATGCGTACTTTCTTCATCATCGCCGAATTGAACGTGTTTTTAACTTGAAAGAAGTATACAAAAGTTTCGCTGGAAAATCAAACAATGTAAGAAAGTATCATCGTAACAATGAATAAGATCCCGCCGACAATCAAAAGCGGATAAGTAATCGAAAATGAAACGGGTTTCGGAATGTCGTCTTCATCGTCGCCTTCCAGCAGTTTCCCCATCTTCGTTCCTTTTCTGAAAAACCGTCGGAAACTGTATACGATCGCATTGAAAAAGCCTCCGGAAATAACGAACAACGATGCGCCGACGATGAGCAGCAACAACGACGCAAGAAAGGCAGCATTGATCACCGAAAGAAGGCTCCATTCGGAAGAATTAACGGTTGCAAACATTGCTGCCAATATCAAGCTGAATAAAACAATTGCCGAATATATCCAAATTTGTCGAAACTGCATAATAACCTCCAACAGAAGTCCTTTGTCTACAAGTGTAACACATTTAAGATGAATGTTTACGCGCGGTTAAACTGGGTCTTTGGACCTAATTTCTGTTATCGGAACGTAATGAACAAAGGGTTTTTTGAAAAATACATGGAAAAAATAATGCAAAAGTGTGAAGAAACTAGTATAATACTGTTTGTAGATCCGTTGCACAACAAATCTGACAGTTCGTGAAACCGGAATCTACGAAATTATCATAACCTTTAAGGGAGGTCATACCTGCATGAAGGGCAAATCAAAATGGTCCCTGTTACTCGCGCTCGTTTTCGTGTTGAGCCTGTTCCTTTCCGCATGTAGCGGCGGCGGTGGCGAAACAACCAATGAAGGCAGCAGCGGAAATGAAGGCGATTCGGGTACCGAAAATAAAACCGGTGGCGATGAAAACAAGGTTGAAACGTTCAACATCGCGGTCGCTTCGGAGATCCCGACGATGGATACGTCCAAAGGCGACGACGAAGTTTCGTTTAACCAATTCTCGGCTGCTTTCGAAGGCTTGTTCACGATGAACTCGAAAGGTGAAATCGTGCCTGCCGAAGCAACGGGCATGCCGGAAGTTAAACCGGTTAAAGTGAAGGTTAAGGACGACAAAGGAAAAGAAGTTGAGAAAACATACTACCAGTATACGTTCCACCTGCGTGACGGCATCGTTTGGAGCAATGGCGAACCGGTTACGGCAGAAGATTACGTATACGCATGGCAAAGATTGATCGATCCGAAGCGCGGCGCGACTTATTCGTATTTGGCACCGACGCTCGGACTCGTAAATGCCGCTGAGATCATGAACGAAGACAGCGATCTTTACGGGAAGCTTGACAAGCTTGGCGTCAAAGCAGTTGACGACAAGACGTTGCAAATGACTTTGGTGAAAAAGGTACCGGACAAGATGCTCCTCAGCTTGATGCAATTCCCGAGCTTCTTCCCGATCCCGAAAGATTTTGCCGAAGAGCAAGGCGACCAATATGCGCTCGAACCTGAAAACCTTCTGTTCAACGGTCCTTACGTGATGACCGAATGGAAGCATAACGAAGGTTGGACGTACAAGAAGAACGATAAGTATTGGGACAAAGAAAATGTCGATCTCGAGGAAATCCACTACAAAGTAGTTAAAGAACAGTCGACTCGCGTGAATCTTTACGAAGTCGGCAAACTCGATATCGTCGGTCTCAGCTCGCAATATGTTAAGAAATATCAAGACAATCCTGAGTTCCATACGGCTCTCGGAACTGCCGTGTTCTACTTCATGTTGAACGAAGACAACAAGTTCTTGGACAACGTTAACATCCGCAAAGCGCTTGCATTGTCTTGGAACAAAAAGCAGTTCACCGACGTGTTGTTGAACGACGGTTCGATTCCGGCATGGTTCCTTGTACCGAAAGACTTTGCAATGGGTCCTGACGGAAAAGACTTCCGTGCGAAATACGGGAACTTTGGCGAGTTTAACCCTGAAAAAGCGAAAGAGTATTGGCAAAAAGGGTTGGATGAACTCGGCGTTGATTCGATCAAACTCGAAGTACTCGCGTATCCGGGTAAGACGGTTAAAGATAACATTTCGTTCGTTATCAACCAGTGGGAGCAAAACTTGCCTGGGTTCGAAGCCACTTTGAACCAGCAAGAATTTAAAGTCATGCTCGAAAAAGAAAACAGCGGTCAGTATCAGATTGCTTACGCTGGCTGGGGTCCGGACTATCAAGATCCGATGACTTTCATGGATCTGTGGGTAACGGGCGGCGGTCATAACGACATCGGTTACTCGAATCCGGAGTACGACAAGCGGATCGAATATGCGAAAACGCATCCGCAAGATGCCGAAGGCCGTTGGACGAAAATGCAAGAGGCTGAGAAGATCTTGTTCGAAGATCAAGCCATCATTCCGATGTATCAAGAAGGATCGGCCTATCTTTTGAGCAAGAAAGTGAAAAACTTTGCGAACCATCCGTTCGGCCCAGACTACACTTGGAAGTATTGGGAAATCGAAGAATAAATTCACGTGCTTCTGAGCTTTGTCTTCAGGAGAGTATGTGTCGTCCTGACATGTACTCTCCTTCTTAATGAGTTGAAAATAATTGGAAGATTACTATAACGCTTGCCTGAAATTTAATTGTCCTCTAAACTATCATAATGAGAGCCGAATTTATGGAGGAGGTGTAGTATGCTTAAATATACGTTGTCAAGAATCGGATATATGCTCGTCACATTTTTCGTCATTGCTGCGATGACGTTTATGATGATGCAGTTATTGCCCGGTTCACCTTTCAATTCCGAAAAATTGACAGATGAGCAAATTGAAATCTTGAAAAAAGCATACGATTTGGATGAGCCGGTTCCGCAAAGGTTCGTCAAATATATGGTCGGCCTTGTTCAAGGAGATTTAGGTGTTTCGTTCGCATTGGACGGACGACCGGTTTCGCAAATCATTTCGAACCGGATCGGACCGAGTGCGACCATTGGCGGGGAAGCGATTGTCTTTGGGACGATATTAGGTTTATTGTTAGGGATCATCGCTGCCTTAAAACGGAATACGATTATCGACTATTCAGCGATGGTCATTGCCGTACTCGGTATATCAGTTCCAGCTTTTGTGCTCGGGGCGCTCTTGCAATATTACTTTGCGGTGAAATGGCGATTGTTTCCCGTCACGTTTCATGACAGTATCGAAGGCCATATATTGCCGGTCTTTTCACTTGCGGTTCTCGTAATCGCGACGGTGGCCCGTTTCATGAGAACGGAAATGCTTGACGTGCTCGGGCAAGATTACATTATGACCGCAACGGCAAAAGGGTTGTCGCGAGTGCAAGTCATATTTAAACATACGGTACGTAACGCTCTCATACCGGTGGTTACGATTATTGGTCCGCTGATCGTGGCGTTAATGACCGGTTCCCTTGTAATCGAAGCGATATTCGCCGTACCCGGCTTGGGCAGCGAATTCGTTGATTCGATTAGTAAACGTGATTACCCAATGATTATGGGCGTTACGCTATTCTACAGCATGCTGTTTATCAGTTCGATATTGGTGGTCGACTTGATGTACGGCGTCATAGATCCGAGAATTCGACTGGCAGGGGGCGATGACAAGTGAGCATGAAGGAAGAGCATTTGACGAAAGACATGTTCCAGCCTGTCGAAAAAAGTGAATATGATTTGGAGAATATTTCACGGCCATCCATCGGTTTTTGGCGTGATGCTTGGAGACGTCTCTTTAAAAACAAAGGGTCTGTCGTCGGGTTGATTCTTATTATCTTTTCCATTTTCATGGCCATTTTCGGACCTTCGATGAACGATTATGGCTTCAACGATCAAAACCCGGTCAGACAATACTTGCCGCCGCGCGTACCGGTGCTGGAAAATATTCATTGGCTTGGGTTGGACGGTGTCGATTTCAGCGGCGAAAGTCCGTATTTAACGCGCGGAGGCTTTGAAGATTCCTACTTTTGGTTCGGTACTGATTCGTTAGGCCGCGACGTTTGGACGCGAGTATGGCGCGGAACGAGAATTTCATTGTACATCGCCTTTTTGGCTGCAGCGATTGACCTTCTTATCGGCGTTGTTTACGGCGGCGTCTCTGCGTATTACGGCGGAAAAGTCGATAACGTCATGCAACGAATTATCGAAGTTCTCATCGGCATTCCGAATCTTATCGTAATCATCTTGTTCATCCTATGGCTGCAACCAGGGATATTATCCATTACATTAGCGCTCGTAATAACAGGATGGGTAAGTCAAGCGAGAATTGTCCGCGGGCAAATTCTTAAATTGAAAAGCGACGAATTTGTTTTGTCTGCCCGAACATTGGGAGGCGATGGTCCGCGTATCATTTTTAAACACTTGGTTCCAAATACACTTGGTCAAATTATCATCACCTCAATGTTTACGATTCCTAATGCGATCTTCTTCGAAGCTTTCTTAAGTTTCATTGGTCTCGGAATCGCGCCTCCGGAAGCTTCATTAGGTTCCTTAACGAGAGAGGGATATGAAAGTTTGCAAATTTATCCGTACCTTTGTTTCTTTCCGGCCGCAGTGATCAGTTTGTTAATGATAAGCTTTAACCTGCTTGCAGACGGTATGCGGGACGCTTTTGATCCGAAAATGCGTAGATAGGGGGTCTGTAACGAATGTCAAAGTTATTGGAAGTCAAAGATCTGGAAATCTCCTTTGATACGTACGGTGCTGAAGTTCAGGCCGTCCGCGGGGTGAATTTAGAGTTGGAAAAAGGGGAAGCGCTTGCAATCGTCGGTGAATCCGGTTCCGGTAAATCCGTGACCTCCAAGGCGATCATGAAGCTGATCCCAAGCCCTCCAGGTCGTTTCAAGAATGGAGAAATTTTGTTCGAAGGCAAAGACTTGACGAAACTTAGTGAAAAACAAATGGAAAAAATGCGCGGTTCGGAAATTTCGATGATTTTTCAGGACCCGATGACATCTTTGAACCCTACCATGAGAGTCGGACAGCAAATTGTGGAAGGGTTGCGCAAGCACCAAAATATGAGCCGAAGCGAAGCGAAAAAACGAGCGATCGAAATTTTGAAAATGGTTAAGATTCCGAATGCCGAAGCTCGATTCAAACAGTATCCGCATCAGTTTTCAGGCGGAATGCGGCAGCGTGTCGTCATTGCGATTGCTTTGGCTTGTAATCCAAAAGTGTTGATTGCCGATGAACCGACAACGGCGCTTGACGTGACCATTCAGGCACAGATTCTCGATTTGATGAGAGACCTTCAGAAACAAACCGGGACAGCCATTATTTTAATTACGCACGATCTTGGAGTCGTATCCAACCTTGCGCAAAAAGTGGCGGTTATGTATGCCGGTAAAATTATCGAACGCGGCGACATTGACGATATTTTTTACCAACCGAAACATCCTTATACGTGGGGACTGTTGGCTTCGATGCCGAAATTGCATACGAAATCGGAACAATTATTGGCGATTCCGGGAACACCGCCGGATTTGGCAAAACCTCCGAAAGGATGTCCGTTTGCCCCGCGCTGTCCGCACGCCATGAAAGTGTGTACGGAATACATGCCGGAATATACGGACGTTTCCGAAACGCATCAGGCCGCTTGCTGGCTGCTTGATGAACGGGCACCGGAAGTGGAGCCCCCTGAAGCCGCAGTTGTAGGAGGTTCGGAATAATGGCGATGTCGGAAGAAAGATTGCTGGAAATCAAAAATTTGAAGAAATATTTCAAAGTAGGCCGAAAACAAGTGCTGAAAGCCGTAGACAATATCAGCTTTCATATAAACAAAGGCGAAACATTCGGACTTGTCGGCGAGTCCGGGTGCGGGAAATCTACCGCCGGTCGGACGATTATTCGCTTATATAATGCAACTGAGGGAGAAATTACGTTTGACGGCAAGAAGGTTCATGGAAAAAAGACGAAAAGCGAGTTGAAAACGTTCAGCCGCAAAATGCAAATGATTTTTCAGGACCCTTACGCTTCCTTGAACCCTCGGATGACCGTTAAGGACATCATCGCCGAAGGGATCGACATTCATGGTTTAGCAAAAAACAGTAAAGAACGTCTTGATCGTGTATATGAATTGTTGGAAACCGTCGGGTTGAACCGCGACCACGCGAGCCGGTACCCGCACGAATTCAGCGGCGGACAGCGGCAGAGAATTGGAATTGCTCGTGCTCTTGCGGTCGATCCCGACTTCATTATCGCCGATGAACCCATTTCTGCTCTTGACGTTTCCATTCAAGCGCAAGTCGTGAACTTGTTGCAGAAATTGCAAAGAGAACGCGGGTTAACTTACTTGTTTATTGCGCATGACTTGTCGATGGTCAAGCATATCAGCGACCGTGTCGGCGTGATGTATCTTGGAAATATGGCCGAAGTGGCTACTTCCGACGATCTTTATGCCGAACCGCTCCATCCGTATACGCAGGCACTGCTGTCGGCAATTCCGGTACCGGATCCCGAAGTGGAAAGAAATCGTGAGCGGATCATCATCGAAGGAGATGTGCCCAGCCCGATTTCTCCTCCGAGCGGCTGTCGTTTCCGTACGCGCTGCCCGTTCGCGATGGACGTTTGCGCAAAGGAAATACCAAGATGGCAAGAATATCGGGACAACCATTGGGTCGCTTGTCATTTGTATGACGAGGAATTCAATGAAGGCAAGAAACCACCCGAGCCTCCGAAAATCGAAGTGTAACGTAAAAAACCTTCTGTGAATCACAGAAGGTTTTTTTCATGCATGCCCGATTTTTTTATTTTTTGTTCCGTATGATTATGACCAATCTCGCAGCATAAACGCCAAAGCAAACGAACAGCCACCCTTTGAGGATCCAGCCGAGATTTTGATCCAAAGAATAAGAATAAAAAATCATGCCGAGCAGTACAAATATACAAACGGCGAGAAGCACCTGGGTGATTTGCATCATGTCCCTCCTTAATCCTTAATTATAACACGATTCACGCAAAAAGATCGGAGGACTGAACATGAAGAGAGCCGCGATCGGATTATGGATGGCGGGGATTGGCGTTGTTAGTTGTTTCTTGCTTTTGAAGACGCCTCCACTTCCTTCGACGACGCCATTTCCGCAGGCGGATGCTGCATCGACGAAAGCGAAGCAAGCTGAACAAACCGCCCCGTCATTCTCCTTACCGTCATTATCAGGACAACCCGTATCTCTCAGCGATTACCGCGGGTCTCTCGTACTGTTGAATTTTTGGGCATCGTGGTGTGGACCGTGCCGACATGAAGCGCCCGTGCTTAACAAGATGCACAAACAATTTTCGGGACGCGTGAAAATCATTGGCGTCAACATGACGTCTCAAGAGTTAAGCGTTAAGGACGTGAAACAGTTTGTAAAACGGTACGATTTGCAATTCCCTGTTCTTCTCGACCGGACAGGAACCGTCATGAAACGTTATCACATTGTTGCTGTACCAACAACATTTCTTGTCGGACGCAGCGGACAAATCCTCGAAAAGTTCCGAGGCGAAATGACACTTGATGATCTTAAGAACACATTAGCGCGAACTGGATAAAATTTTATTAAAAAACTTGTCGGAACGTCCTTCAAAATGTTGCATTTTGACACTATAATGAAAAGAAAGACATGAATATGTTACATACGGGGGTTCTTGCATGGGGAGAAAGTGGGTCTTGTCGTTCGTCGCATCCTTACTTTTATTCATCGTTTTCAAAGCGGATACGAGTAGTGCAAAAGAAAACGTAAAACTGGTTCAATGGCTGAGTACCGCGCATTTTCAATTACATCCATTGGTTTTGCCCGATCCGATTCCGCGTTTCGTTTTCGATTCGGGATACGATTTTCAGCGGCCGAAGCATGTCCGGGGTATTTATTCCACGGCCTGGTCAGCCGGAGGTTCGCGTTTAGACAAACTCATTAACTACATTGATTCGAACGACTTGAACGCAATCGTCATCGACATTAAAGACGATCACGGCACAGTCACTTTCACACCGGAAGACAAAAACGCACCGTACGCCTTTGCTTCGAAATCGATCATCGGCGATCCGGAAGCATTAATGAAAAAGCTGGAACAGCATCACATTTGGCCGATCGCCCGTATTGTTTGTTTCAAGGATGCGGTGTATGCCGAGAAGCACCCAGAGGCAACATTCAAAAAGCCGAATGGAGAAATTTGGACGAACGGCAACGGGGAAGCTTTCATTAATCCTTTTCTGAAACAGACGTGGGACTATAACGTAAGCGTTGCAAAAGCAGCTGTAAAACTCGGGTTTCAGGAAATACAATTCGATTACGTCCGATTCCCCGAAGGGTTTGAAAGACGCGCCGGAAAATTGACCTATACGACGGGAACCTACCCCGCCTACAATGAAGAAAACAAGAAACTTGATGTGAAACAGCGAGTGAATGCGGTAACGGACTTCGTAGCGTATGCACACGAACAACTGGATCGGTTTGACGTTGATGTATCCGTTGATATTTTCGGCTATACCGCGACACTTCCGGCAGCTCCAGGAATCGGCCAAAACATGTCGAGAATCTCGCAGCACGTCGATGTTATTTCGGCGATGATCTATCCGAGTCATTGGACTTCTTATTTCGGCATTCGCTATCCCGACTTGCATCCTTATGAATTGACAGATGCGTATGCAAAAGCGGAGACTGAAAAGCTGTCGAAATTGGAAAATCCGCCGATCTCACGTCCATGGATTCAAGACTTTACGGCCACTTGGCTGCCTCACCACTTGAATTACGGCAAAGCGGAAGTCGAAGCACAAGTCAAAGCTCTTGAAGACAACGGCATACATGAGTTTCTTGTTTGGGACGCGGCAAACACTTATACGCCAGGCGTCGATTATACACCTGGCAATTGAGCGAATAAATTGACTTTTAGAAGCGAATCCTATAAAATAATAAAGCGAAAAAATCCTTCACTTTAAAGTGAAGGATTTTCGTCTTGCATTCTCTGTTGGAACTCAAATTTGGACGGCTTCATTTCTAAAGCGCGTGATGATTACTCTCGCGTCATTTTTCGCCATCCTTCTTGGGATCGCGCTGTTTGGTCCGAAAAGTGGTTACCTCGTTTTCGTCCGAACAACCGCAAGCCGATTCCGGCGGATAGGACGCCGAGCATAGCGGTCAACCCAATGATCGCCGCAGCCATGACGACAAAGTCAACGATGAATGATGACACGACCGTTCCCTCCAAACGCGTTCTTCTTATTATTGTAGCAAACCGCCGGCAGATTGAACATGGGAAATATTCGCACGATTTAAAGTGTCATGGCGGAATACTTCGTGTGGTATAATAATCATAACAAAAAGGTGATGTCCTTCAATGAATTGGTATGAAAAGTTGAATGAGTATTTTCCAGTCGAAGAAATGAAATCGAAGGAACACATGGAATTGTTGTTGAAAGAAAAAGGTCATATGTACCATAAAGACGAGGGTCCGAACCATGTGTTGATGTATGCGGAAACGAAAGATTTCGTGTTTGTCGATTACGTTTACGTCTCGAGCAAAGCGAGAGGGCAAGGGCTCGGTCATAAACTCATCGAGAAGCTGAAAAAGAAAAACAAACCGATCATTCTCGAAGTTGAGCCGGTCGATTACGACGACAGCGATACGGAAAAGAGATTGCATTTCTACAAACGTGAAGGTTTTGAACATGCGATTTCGATCGGATACCGCCGCCGTTCGTTAGCGACGAACGAAATTAACCAGATGGAAATCTTATATTGGTCTCCGCAAAATGAATCCGAAGAAAGCATCCTCGAGAAGATGAAAAAAACGTACGAAGAAATTCATACTTACAAAGACGAAGAACTGTACGGAGAAACATACGAAGACGTCGAGAAAGTGCTTAGCATCGAGAAAGAAAAGGACGAAAACATTTTGGAATTTGATCAAGAGAAGAAACCCTCGTAAGGTCGACCATCACGAAAGGAAGGTGAACGGCCATGAAAGAGAAAGATAAAGCGAAAAAGAAGAAAAAGAATTTGTTAAAGGATGTTCTTAAAGAGAAATTGAAAAGGTGGAATCCGGAATTGCCGAAATCCCCTTCGTCAAATACGAAAACGTCCGCTTAAAGGAGATTTTTAAAAAATCTCCTTTTTTGTGATTAGAATTTAACATTTAGGGTAAATACACTATAACTCGCCAAATCGATCAAGCACAATGTTCACAGAGGATACATAAATACCCACTATCCAAATTAGAAAAGTTATTATATAATAAAACTAGTGTAACGGATGTCACCGAAAGGAGTGAGACCGAATGATTACGCTTTATACTTCTCCGAGCTGTACTTCTTGCCGTAAAGCGAGGGCATGGCTCGACGAACATGAAATTCCTTACGAAGAACGAAATATTTTTTCCGAACCGTTAACGGTTGAAGAGATAAAAGAAATTTTTCGAATGACTGAGGACGGCACGGACGAAATTATTTCAACTCGATCGAAAGCGTTTCAAGAACTTGATATTCACCTTGAAACGATGCCGCTTCAACAGTTGTTCCAGTTGATCAGCGATAATCCTGGGCTGTTACGCAGACCGATTATTTTAGACGAAAAACGACTGCAAGTCGGTTACAACGAGGATGAAATTCGACGCTTCTTACCGAGAAAGGTACGTACGTTTCAACTGCGAGAAGCGCAAAAGATCGTCAATTAGAACACTACAACTCAACGAAGCACTTTTCCGGTTCGGAAGGTGCTTTTTTACATCTTTATTCTAAGGTTCTCATAGGATAGGTAACAGTACAAGATGGAAAACCTTGAGCGTATTGATGTCACTCCTTTTTCCTTTGTCATAAACTACATGTACAAGGGATTTTTCGATGGTTTTCTCTTGCATAACCATTCATGGTAAGATAGAATTGCAAAAACCCCTTTCGTGATTCTCATTAAGAAAGGAGTCAACGCGATGAAAATTGAACGAGTGAACGAAAACACGCTGAAATTTTTCATCACTTACATGGACATGGAGAAACGCGGATTTGACCGCGAAGAAATCTGGTATAATCGAGAACGCGGCGAAGAGCTGTTTTGGGAAATGATGGATGAGGCGCATAACGAAGAAGAGTTTTCGATGGAAGGTCCGCTATGGATTCAAGTGCAAGCAATGGAAAAGGGACTCGAAATTATCGTAACGAAGGCGCAGCTGTCCAAGGACGGTTCGAAACTCGAATTGCCGATTAATGACGATAAGCATATCGATATTCCAGTCGATGAGAAGATGGAGAGTTTGATTGAGCATATGACTTACAAGAAGAAAAGAAAGCTGCAGGCAATCTCGGCGGTGAACGTCGATCCCGAAGAAGATGCCGACCTCTCCTTTCTTGTCGGATTCAATGATTTTGAAGACGCGATTCAATTGAGTCACCGTTTTCAATCTGAACGGCTGCGGACCAGTCTTTATTCTTTCGAAAATCGGTATTACATGAACGTTGTTTTTCCCGGCGATGATTGGGATGAGGACGAGGATCTTCAAGACAATCAGTTAAGTGTCTTGCTCGAATACGGATTTGAAACGGACTTAACGATTCATCGTTTGCAAGAATACGGGAAACAAATTATCGAAGACCATGCGGTTGAAACGTTGCGCGAGCAATTCCCGCTTCAATCTTGACAATCGGTTTCCAATCAGGAGATCGATTGTTTTTTTGTGAAAAAAACATCAGGATTATCCCTTCATGCAGAAAAGATTGAATCGATCACGGTCATCTTGTATAGTAGCAATGGAGGAGTGGAAGGGGGGGTCGGATGAAGAAAAATTTGCAGCTTTTGGCGGTCGTTATCATCGTTCTGTTGCTCGTGATTTTCGTAAGAGGGTATTGGGACCGTTGGGTGCTTGAGATGTTAAACATCATTATCTCGTTGACGGTGCTGTTAATTGGCGTAGTCATTTTTTTCGAAAATCGCGATCCGTCAAAAACCATTTCTTGGTTAATCGTCTTGGCCAGCTTTCCGATCGTTGGATTTATTTTTTATATCGTTTTCGGTCAGAGCTATCGTAAGCGGCGGTTATTTCGCAAGCGAACGTTTTTTGACGATCATGTCATGCAACAATTATATGAGACTGAAGGCGAGAATCATCACGCGCATTTAGCCTTGCTCGGCGAGCATCAACAAACGTTTTTAAAACTTTCGAAACGCCTAGGGAAAAGTCCGATCTCGTTTACTACGGAAACGAAAGTGTTGACGAACGGTAAGGTTACGTACGAGGCGATTTACCGCGCCATTAAAGAGGCCCGTCACCATATCCATCTCGAGTATTACATCGTTCGCGACGATACGGTCGGCACGAAATTTAAAGATTTGCTGATTGAAAAAGCGCGCGAAGGGGTGGAAGTTCGCTTTTTGTACGACGCTGTTGGCAGTTGGCTGCTTTCGAAAGGCTACCGGAAGGAACTTGAAGCCGCTGGTGCGCAAGTCGTTTCTTTTTTTCCCGTAAAGCTTCCGTTTTTGAATCATAAAGTGAACTACCGAAACCACCGAAAAATCGTTGTCATTGACGGCAATGTCGGGTTTATCGGCGGGCTGAACATCGGCGACGAATACCTCGGGCAAAAGAAGAACGGATTTCCGTTTTGGCGGGATACGCATTTGATGGTGAAAGGCGAAGCTGTGCACAGTTTGCAACTTATTTTTCTGCAAGATTGGTATTATATGACTGGGGAATCGATCATGTCTCCCGCCTATATGCCGGCGCGGCCCGTGAAGGAAGCAAACCTCGGTGGTGTACAAATGGTGGCGAGCGGCCCTGACGAAGAATGGGAATCGATTAAGCATTTGTTCTTTTCAATGATCGTTTCCGCAAAAAAATCGATTTGGATTGCATCCCCGTATTTCATTCCTGACGCCGATATTTTGACGGCGTTGCGAATAGCCGCATTGAGCGGCATTGACGTGAAGATTCTCGTTCCCGTCCGTCCCGACAAAAGGATTGTCTTTTACGCATCCCGCTCGTATTTCCCGGAATTGCTCGAAGCCGGCGTGAAGATTCATGAATATGAACGAGGATTCATGCACAGCAAAATTATCATTGTCGACGGAGAACTGGCGTCGATCGGCACGGCGAATATGGACATGCGCAGTTTTCATCTTAATTTTGAAGTGAACGCTTTCTTATTTCGCACCTCGAGCACGAACGAACTTGTCACGGATTTTCGCGAGGATCTTTTGCATTCCCGTGAAATTACCTTGGACCAGTTCAAGAGAAGATCCTTATTGTCCCGGACCATCGAATCTACGTCTCGTTTATTGTCACCACTCCTATAAGATGGTAAGATGAGGATAATTCATTTTACCGAAGGAGTGGTGCTTTTGCTCGTGGCGAAACGCCGAAACGGGAACCTTTTTACCTTATCGGAAGACCGTGAGAAAGAACATTTTGCCAAAATCCGGGACAAAGAAACGTTTTTTTGTCCGGCCTGCGACGCCGAGGTGCACATGAAGCTCGGTGACAAGCGGATGTGGCATTTCGCGCATCGAAATGATGCGGCTTGTTCATACTCAGGCGAATCCGAATCCCGCTATCATTTGTCCGGAAAGAAACAGTTGTTCCAGTGGCTGCAAAGTCGACATCCCCCTGTTGAACTTGAACCTTATTTACCTCAAATCAAACAACGCCCCGATCTTCTTTTGCGAACCCGCCCCCAACCGATCGTTTTTGAATTTCAATGTTCTACGATTTCCCGGCAATTGTTCATGAAACGTACGTCATCCTACGAAAACGCCGATTATGTTCCCGTATGGATTCTCGGCGGCAACCGAATGAAGCGCACGAAACGCGACATTTTCCAACTTTCTGAATTGGATTGGCTGGCGCTTCGGAAAACGAAAACGACGGGTGAGCGAATGCTGCTTTATTATTGTCCTGACGCCGGTTGTTTTGCTTCGCTTTCGCAAATCGTTCCTTTCTCTCCTTCTAAAGTGCATGCTAACGTCCGCTTTTATCAAGAATCGCTCGATTCCCTCTCCGATTTGCTCGATCCTCCAGAAACCAATCCTTTTTCCGTCCCAACTCAATGGTTGAACGTGAAACGCCAAAAAAGAACATATGCTTTTCGCGAGCGGAGTAGAGAATGTTTCTATCTTCGAAAGGTCGCAGCTGGACGTCCGCTGTTCCCGCCCGCCGTTGGTTGGCCGACGCCGTCTTCCATTTCCATCGAAACGTCTCCGTTCATTTGGCAAAGTTGGTTGTTTCACCAATTTTTAAAACATGGTGACAGCAGCCGTGTGATTTCCCTTTCATCCGTACGCAAAGCTTTTCATCGGCTCGTTTTCAAAGGCCTTTTTCGTTTGCGGTCCATACCGGCGATTGCAATATCCGAATGCGACGATGCGATTTCCGAATATATGAAATGTCTCGTTCGCTTTGGTTTGTTGGAACCTGTCGGCTTTGCAACTTTTCGATTAGCGGAGGGAACGTCTCTATTTACGCACGAACGCGAAGAAAGTCTGGAAAAGGAGTATTTTGAAAAGCTTTTTGGAATATTTTAAGATAAGATAGAAGTGTGAAATCTATTCCGGAGGTGCATGTATGACAGAGCAAACGAAATCGTTGCCAAAGCGGAGCGAAATCGCAGTGGAGGATAAGTGGAACCTCGAGGCGATTTTCGAAACGGATGAGGCTTGGGAGAAAGAATTCGCGGAAGTGAAAGGTTTATTGCCGGGAATTGCAAAATATCAAGGAAAACTCGGCAAATCCGCGGCAACGTTATACGAAGTGTTGCAGCTGCAGGACGAAATTTCAAGAAGGTTAGGTCAATTGTATACATATGCTCACATGAGATCGGATGAGGATACCGCCAATGCCTTCTATCAAGATATGAACGATCGAGTGGCGAGTTTCGCTGCACGTGTCAGCAGCGCATTGTCGTTTATTGTGCCGGAAATCTTGGCGATGGAAGAAAGCAAATTGGATGAATTCCTGAATGAAGACGAGCGCCTGCGGTTATATGCGTTTGCGTTAGAGCAAATTAACAAGAAACGAAAACATATTCTGCCGGCCGAACAAGAAGCGATTCTTGCGCAAGCGAGCGAAGTGACCGACAATCCTTCGAACACATTCGGCATGTTGAACAATGCCGATTTGGAGTTTCCGTCGATTAAGGACGAAAACGGGGAAGAAGTGGATGTGACGCACGGAAGGTACATTCGCTTTCTTGAAAGTGATGACCGCCGGGTGCGCAAAGATGCGTTTCAAGCGATGTATGATACGTATGGACACTATAAAAATACGTTTGCGAGCACGTTGAGCGGTGCTGTAAAAAGCCATAATTTTTACGCGTCGGTTCGAAATTACGAGTCGGCTCGACAGGCGGCACTCGATGCAAACCATATTCCTGAAAAAGTATACGACAATTTGATTTCGACCGTGCATAAGCATTTGCATCTGCTTCATCGATATGCACGCCTCAGAAAGAATGTCCTGCAGCTTGACGAGCTTCATATGTATGATCTTTATACGCCGCTTGTCAAAGACGTCGAGATGAAATATTCGTTCGACGAAGCAAAAGAGATGGTCCTCCGCGGGTTGAAGCCGATGGGAGAAGACTATTTGCAAGTCATTCGCGAAGGTTACAAAAATCGCTGGATCGATGTATATGAGAACAAAGGTAAGCGAAGCGGCGCTTATTCTTCCGGTTCGTATTCGACAATGCCATATATTTTGCTCAACTGGCAAAACAACGTGAACAGCATGTTTACACTTGCCCACGAGCTTGGCCATTCCGCACACAGTTATTACACGAGAAGACACCAGCCGTATCCGTACGGCAATTATTCAATCTTCGTCGCTGAAGTGGCTTCGACATGCAACGAGTCGTTGTTGAACCATTATTTGCTCGAGACGCTCGAAGACAAGAAAAAGCGGTTGTATTTGTTGAATCACATGTTGGAAGGCTTCCGCGGCACGTTGTACCGGCAGACGATGTTCGCCGAATTTGAGCAGATGATTCATGAAAAAGCGGCTGCCGGCGAATCGCTTACGGCGGATAAGATGACGCGCTTGTATTATGAGTTGAATGTCAAATACTTCGGGGAAGACGTTCACGTCGACGACGACATCGGGCTTGAATGGGCGAGAATTCCTCACTTTTACTTGAATTACTACGTCTATCAGTATGCGACTGGATTCAGTGCGGCCGCTTCATTGTCGAAACAAATTTTGCAGGAAGGCGAACCTGCGGTCAACCGGTATTTGGAATTCCTGAAAGCGGGAAGTTCCGATTATCCAATTGAAGTGTTGAAGAAAGCAGGAGTCGACATGACGACTCCACAACCGATCGAAGATGCGCTGTCGGTATTCGCCGATGTTTTGGAAGAAATGGAACAACTGCTCGAGCAATAACACAGCAAGGACCTCGCCGTCATGAGCGAGGTCCTCCTTCTTTCGGCTTTCGGCGAGCGCCGGCATGGCTTAAACAATGAAGGGTGAAAAAAATTGAAAAGAAACAAAGGGGAGCAGAGGTCCAGAGCGGAACGAGGTGCATCATTCCGAGCAAGAAATAGCCGAAACTGAATGCGGACAGCAGGAAGCCGGCAAAAAACAGCGTCTTGTACATAAACATCCCTCCCTACTGGTTCATATGCAGGGAGGGACTTGGTTATGTCATCGATGATGGACGGACCCGTTATTTCATGCCCGCCAAAAGGTGCCGTTTTTCACGGGGACCCGTTTCACGACTTGTTGCAGCTGCAATTTTTTCATTTTTCTTTCTGCCTCTTCACATGTTAAATCGTAAACCATCGCAATTTCTTTCGTCGAGACGAACGGATATTTCTGCAGAAAGCCTTCGATCGTAGGGGGTTCGCCTGCGTCCGGTTGGCGGCCGAGCATTTCGAAGATGACTTGTTCGTACGCCTTGTACGGGTAGTTTCCGGAAATTTTCACGCCTTCTTCATCTGCTTTTGCATTGAGAAATACAAGCGTCGGCAACGTATCAACTTCCATTTCCCGCGTTGTTTTCATATCGCATTGATAAGCCTTTACGGCGCCTTGCCCTTGAATGTCCCGTTTAAACTCGTCCAGGTCAAGGTTGGTTTCCTCGGCACAACGGAGCAAGGCAGACTCTTCTGAAATATTTTGTTTTTTCAAAAAAAAGGCTTCACGAAGTTTTCGCAAATAGCGAAACCCTGCCTGTTTTCCTTGCAATTCGGCAGCCTTAACCGCGATAACGGCCGGGAACGTTGATTTGATGGATTGCTCCAGCCAGACATCACCATTGCATGGCATGCCGTAGCGGCGGGAAATTTGCTCCCACTGTTCCGCTTTCTCGTTTTTCGTCTTGCTTTCGAGTACGTTTAATGTATTCAGCGTTCCTCCGAGCACGTAACGAAATTTAAAGTATTGTCCGTATTGGATCGTTAATTTCTTGATGATGGGTTCCAAGCCCCAACAATTTGGGCAAGCGGGATCAATAAATGCGTAAATTTCGATTGGTTTTGTTTTATGTTCAACCCGAACGGAAGAAGAGGAAGAATAAGAGTTACACTGACCTGATGCCCCATCGCAATAAGAACGGGTTTCATATCGCGACATACTCATCCCCCTTTTGTTGTTTCTTCTTTCTGGTTTACCATATTAAGGGCAATTATCCGCAAACGGGCGAAGATCGATTCTTTCCATTTTGTGTCCAGTTCGATTTCATCCATCGCCGCGTTCATGCACGCCAGCCAAGCGGTTGCCCGTTCCGGCGTGATTGGAAATTGCATATGACGCGCCCGCAGCATGGGGTGTCCGCGTTCTTCCAAATATAATGGCGGTCCTCCCAATAGTTGCGTCAAGAACAGTTTTTGCTTATGAGCCGTTTCCGTTAAATCGTCCGGAAAGATGGGAAACAGTAAGTCGTGCTTTTTCACTCTTTTATAAAAGGCGTTCACGAGTTTTTCAATCGTTTTGGCTCCGCCAATGGCTTTGTATGGGTTCACTTCAATCTCTTGTTTCATCGTTATTGCTCCTTGCTTCAGTAACCATTAAATTAACTTCCTTATTCCTTCCAATGTAGTTTTTATTGTAGCAAGCGTTTGAAGGGACAGCAAATTATAAGCTTTTAAATGATTTATTTTTGCGACGGACCCTTCCGTTCAATGAGCGTATGAGGGGAAGCAAACAATTTGCGGCAAACGATTCATAACTTGCGCGATTTGGCCGATAAAATAAGAGATGTTCATCGATGAATAGGAGCAAGGGATAACATTAGTTTCAAGGCTATTATTTTTCAAAACCGATGGCTGATCCCTTATCCGCTATTGGCATTGAAACGAGAATCGCCGACCCCGTACGGGG